>JACDAU010000280.1 GCA_013695265.1 Chloroflexia bacterium | reverse complement strand
CGCCTACACCACAGGGCGCCGACGAGGTGACCGTCCTCGACATCAACTCGGGCAACCGGACGGTGTTCGGGCGGCAGGGCGAGCCGGGCTATCGCGAGCCCGCGTGGTCAGCGAATGGCCGGGCCCTCGCGCTCGTGGAAATGGGGCGCGACGGACCCCGCGCACTGGTGATTTCTCGCGGCGCTGGGGGGCGGGTTCGTGCTCTGGTGCGCGGCCCTGTATCGTCACCGAGCTGGAGCCGGTAGAATAGCGCATGGTTTGCGATTCGGAGCAGCCGATATTTCTCGAGTCGGCCCACCGCGGGCGGTGTACCGGCTCGTTTGTGTGGGAGGCATAACGAGGCTGTGCGTAGAAATAAGGTGAGTCCGGGAGTCGTGATCGTCGGCGTTTTTGCCGCCCTGATGCTGGGCATAGTGGGGTGGTCTGTTTTCACCGCCGCGCCGGGGCTGGCGCGAACGCAAGGGCAGGATGCGCAGGGAACGCCGAACGCGCAGCCAAGCGCCGCCGTGAGCCCCACCCCGCCGCCAGCGGCGACGAAGACCGCGAACGCGCTTGAGGGCACGGTCGCGGGCGTGGCGGTCGCGGATAACACACTGACGATCAACGGCCCGTCGGGGCTGCAGCCGATCGTGCTGCCGCCGACTCTGCCGATCGTTCGCAACGGGCTTCCCTCTTCCCTCGACCAGGTGGAGGCGACGGACCGGGTGATCGTCCAGCGTGACGAGCAGAATAAGATCCTCAGCGTGTTGACGTTCGCCGCTCCGGCGACGCCGGTCGTGACGCAGACGGCCCCTGCGGCGGTCACGCCGACCCAGGCCGTACCCGCCCCCGAACCCGCGTCCACGGGCACCGTCGTCCCCGTTCGCACGGTGACACCAGGCGCCTTCTCTGGCACCGTTACGGAGACTGCCGATGGAGTGCTCACCGTGCAGGGCTTCAACGGCGAGACCCGCCCGGTCAACGGCGCGAACGTCCCAAACCTCGAAATCAGCCGCAGCGGCATCTCCACGGGGCTATCCGAGATCCAGGTGGGAGACACGGTGGAGATCGCATATGGGCCAAACAACGTGCCATCGCGCATCGCGGCGAGCCCCGGCCCTGGCACAGAGCCGACGCTCGGTCCGGATTACTCCTGGGTCTGGTACACGCTCGGCATGCTCGCCGTCTTGCTGGCACCACTATTGCTCATTCTCACTTCGGCAGGAGAAGGTCCAGGCAGGTTCTTAATGGCGCGTCGTCGTAGGTAAAACACGGATGCACCGCTCGCTGAGGCGGTCGTTATCCAGATTGCTGTCCGATTCGTTCGTTGGAATCGGCTATTTCCCATAATAAGTACATTCTGTTTGAGCAAGGGATTTGGAGGTACGGGCACAATGACAAACATTAGCCGCATAGAGCGGGGGGCAACCGTCAACACCCAGGACGGTGACTTCGGCCAGGTATACCAGGTCATCGTGGACCCGGACACGAAAGACCTCACGCACGTTGTGGTCACGCCCTCTGGTGGCGGGGATTATCTGATGATCCCGGCGGACATGGTGCAGAGCACCGATAGCACATCCGTGACGCTCAGCACGACGACCTCCGCCCTCGACGGGATGCGTGACGATTTGCGCTACAACGAAGCCGACTTCCAGCCCGTCAATCCCGAGGAGGTCGAGGGGGCGCACGCGTCGATGGCCCAGGGCGGGGGGCAGGTCATCACTCAGGCCAGCCGGGACTCCCTGGAGATGGGTGACACGGGCTCGATTGCCACGGCGGATACCGGTTCCCCGGTGTACGGTGACGATACGGGAGCGGTGTCGACCGCGAACATGGCGAGCGCTGAGGGAACTGATATCACGGGCGGGACGCCATCCGGTCCTACGGGCACGGGCCAGCAGCGCAAGGGCAAGGACCTGGTGGGCATGCCCATAGTCAGTTTCGCCGACGGTGAGAAGATTGGCGACGTGAAGGACATCCTGTTTGATCCGGAGCAGAACCGCGTGGTGGCGCTGCTCACAAGCGAGGGCGGCTTTTTGTCCAGCGCTCGCGCAATTATGTGGCAGAACTTGAAGTCGGTCGGCAAGGACGCGATCATCGCTCCAGACCGGTCCGTGGAGATCAAGGCCGACTCCGACCGCTATCTGAAGCGGATCATGGAGGAGGAAAACGTTCTCAAGAAGACCCAGGTGTATACCGAGGACGGGCGCGACCTTGGCGAGATCGGTGATATGTTCATCAATGATTCGACCGGCGAGGTCATTGGCTATGAGGTCTCCGGTGGGCTACTGGCCTCTTCGCTCAAGGGTAAGAGGTTTATGCCCGCGCCGGACACATTGACGGTCGGACAGCATGCCGCGTTCGTGCCCAATGAAGTTGGCGACGCGATGCAGGCTCAGGTTGGCGGTCTTCAGGGCACCGCACAAGACCTCGGTGCGACCGCCTCGGATAAGCTCTCAACTGCCAAGGACGCCGCCCAAGACCTCGGCTCGACCGCCAGGGACAAGGTCGCGACAACCACAGCCGATCAGCAGCGCTCCTTTGTGATCGGCAAGTCGGCGCGCTCGGACATCACGAGCGATACGGGCGAGGTGCTGGTGCCGACGGGCAAGGTGGTGGACGAGGGCGATGTCGCCCGTGCGGACTCGGCGGGCAAGCTTAACGCTCTGTTCCTCGCCGCCGGTGGTGGTGCGGCCAGCGGCCTGCTCGATTCGGTCAAGGCAAAGGCGGGCGAGCTCTCGGATAAAGCCTCTTCTTCTATGGCGGGCCAGCGGGAATCGCAGCTCGACAACTCCATCGGCAAGACGGCTGGCCGCGATGTGTACGCGGACGACGGCACGGCCGTAGCGCTGCAAGGCACGGTCGTGGACTACGGCACGGTGGAGCGCGCACGAGCGTATGGCAAGGAGAATCAGTTGCTCACGGCGGTGGGCGCGGCCTCCACCCAGGAGTCGTTCGCCTCGGCGAAGGAGGGCATCTCCGGCACGTTCAACTCCATCAAGGCGAAGATCGATGAGGTTTCCGCAGATCAGCGTGAGAAGAACGAGCAGCGGAGGATCAACGACGCGGTTGGCCGCCCGGTTACACGGGTGATCCTGGATCGGCAGGACAACGTGATCCTGGAGACGGCGCAGATCGTCACGAACCAGGCAGTCGAGCGTGCGCGTGCGGCGGGTGTGCTCGACGTGCTCCTCAGTAGCGTGTCGATGACCGAGCCGGAGCTCAGTTCGGACGCGTTGCACAGCGGCGTGTCCGGCCAGGCGAGCCTGGAGTCGCAGTACGAGCAGAAGCGCAAGCCCGAGGATCCCATCACGTAAGGTTCCGGTACAATTCAACAACGCTTGGGGGGAGGAGACCACGGTGGGTTCCTCCCCTCGTTGTCTCTCCGGCGCGCATCAAACCTGCTATACACGCGGTCATGGATACGCCCTGCCGCAGTGGTCGGAAGCATTGACCCCGAAGGTATGGGAGTGGGGTTGCACAGGCGTTCAGTTGAACGCCCGTACGGGGCAGCGGCGCGGAATCCCATGCGCGGAGGATCAATCCGCCTGCTCACCGGCGTACGGCGTCGCCCGGATGAGGCGGAATACGCCCGCGAAACGCCGGTCCACTCCTTGCACGGTTAAGCCCGAGGCAGCGACGAGGCATTCCACGGGCCGGTTCGGGTGGCAAGCGACCGTCGCGGTCAGCAGCGGCCCGCAGAGGCGACACAAGGGGGAAAGCAGCGCATTCGTGCTCGTGGTGTGCTCCAGGAGGAGGACCAATCCGTCTGGCCGGCAGACACGCCGCAGTTCCCGCAGCGCCGCAAGCGGATCGGGCACGGTGCAGAGGCAAAGCTGCGAGACGCACGTGTCGAAGCGGGCGTCCGCGAACGGCAGCGCCTGCGCATCGCCGACGTGCAGTTCTGCCTCGAGGCCGAGGTTCCGTGCCCGCGCACGGGCTCGCTCGATTGAGCCGGGGCTGAGGTCCAGGCCGGTGATGCGGCAGCCGGGCGGGTAGTGCGGCAGGCTCGCCCCAAGGCCGATGCCGATTTCCAGCACCTCACCCCGCGCGGCCCGGAGCGCCCGCTTGCGCAGGCGGCCCATCAGGAAGCCATCGAGCGCGCCACATGCGCCGCCGCCGCATGCCCGTGCCTGGTTGTCGTATATCTCGCGTATCCGCCGCTCCGCCATGCTCGTCGCCTCCCACGCGCGTCCCCTGTAGAATACCGCGCGACGATCTATCGTGCGTTTCGATTGATGGGCCTACCCGGTAGTTTGTTGCCTCAGGGAGAACGGCTCCTGGCAGGCGCTACGGACGAATGGGATCCCAGCAAGTACGGCGGAAACTTCGGCACGATCTACTCCCCAACACGCCGCCAAACCCGAACCAACAAAGTACTGGTACCGGCCCGCTGCTCGTGTGTGCGTCAATTATGGGAATCTAGAGGATAAGGGAACAGTAGCGAGCGCTGTTCGGCGGGACGGGGACGTCGGGACCACGTAATCAATCGGATATACAAGCTGAGGAGGGCAGGAATACTCTGCTAAGAATCGCTGAGCGCTTTGATGCCTACGTGCCGATCCAGGACGGCTTGTGCTGCCATCCCTTCGCGTTGGCCGTCTGCTGGTCTACGTTGAGCGTGACGGTGTTCCCGTCAACACGCGCTAACGCGCGGCAGGGAACATACATCGTCGTGCTCTTGCTGAACAGACCGCCGCGGTGTACCTCGACGGTCGTCTCGTCGTCGCACTGCTGGAGCGGGCTGGTCGGCTCGGTCCCAATGTAGGTCTCCTTGACCTTGCCGAGGCTCTCGCCGTCGGAGGTCACAACCTCCATGCCGTTCCGCACCTGCCCCACAACACTGGTCGTCGCCATTCGCCGCCTCCTCTCCCCGGCCCTCCTCTCGCTTGTGACTCGCATTGTACACGTTTCGTCAATCCACGTGGGGAACTGGTCCAACATCGCATCCCCGACCAGCTACCCCTGCGCCACCGCCGATTCTATGCCGCGTCCCACTCCCTACGCAGGTATGCCATCGTCTCGGGCAGCGCGTGCTCCAACGGGCCGTCTATGCGGCACTCGATCCCCAGGTAGCCGTCGTACCCGATCTCCTTGAGCGCGGCGAACCCCGGTCGGAAGTCCAGATGACCCCGCCCCGGCTGCAGCCGGTTGCTGTCCGCGACATGGACGTACACGATGTCCTCGCCCGCCGCGCGGATGCTTGCCGCGATGTCCGCCTCCTCGATGTTCATGTGGAAGAAGTCCGCCATGATCCGGATCTCCGGCCCCACCTGCCGCGAGAACGCCGTGCCCTGCTCCAGCCGATTTACCAGGTGCTGCTCGTACCGGTTCAACGGCTCCAGAAAGACCGGCACGCCCGCGTCCGCCGCCGTCGCCCGTAGCTCTCGCAGTTGCAAGACGAACAACGCCGACTCCAGCTCCACCGCGGTCTGCAACGGCGAGAGGTCCGGCAGCTTCGAGCCACCGCCGAACTGCGGCACGACGAGCGCGCCAACAGCGCCGAGCGTCGCCGCCAGGTGGAGCCGCTGCTTCGTGTGCTCCAGCGCCGCACTGCGTACTGCGGGGTCCGGGTCGAGCAGGTCCGTGGCGCCGGGCACGTTCGCCACCGCAACCCCCGAGGCCGCGACGATCGCGCGCAACTCCTCCGGGGGCAGCGCCGAGGAGCGGTCAATCTCCATGCCGTCTATGCCCATGCGTCCCAGGAACGCGAGCTTCTCGGGCAGCGTATCGCCCGGCGTCATCCCCTCGCGAATCGCAATCTTCACGCTCTTCCCCCCTCACTACACCCCGCCACCAAACCGCGCTGATTGTATGAGGGATGCCGCCGGACGTCAAGTCACGCGCCGTGAAGATCGGAGGGCAAAGTGATCAATGCGCCGCGCAGGCCGCAATACGGCGTCGATTGTAGGGACGTTGAATTGAACGTCCGTGTGAACCCCCTGCTGTGGTTATCATCGCCGCCCCACCCGCCGTGTAGTATAGTGGCGCGCACGGAGGGAACAGATGCAGCGAGCGGTTTTTCACGGCGAGGGACGGATCACGGTCGAGGATGCCCCGATTCCGCAGCCGGGGCCGGGTGCGCTGCTGGTGCAGGTCCACGCATGCGCGATCTGCGGCTCCGACCGTGGCCCCTGGGAGCGCGGCAACAGCGTCACCCCCGGACATGAGACAGCGGGCACGGTCGTCGCTGCGGGGTCGGACACCAGCGTAGCCACGGGCAGTCGTGGCGCGGTCTTTCTCGTGGCATACTGCGGACAGTGCACGATGTGCCACGCACAGAGCCGGGGCGCGTGCCTGAACAAGCAGGGGATGATCGGCTTCGACCGCGACGGCGGCTTCGCGGAGTACGTCACCGTCCCCGAGCGCTGCTTCCTCCCCGTCCACGCCGACCTGCCCCTCGATGCCGCCGCGCTGCTGCTCGACGCGACGGGCACGGC
>JACDAU010000276.1 GCA_013695265.1 Chloroflexia bacterium | reverse complement strand
CAGTTGGAGCTCGTCGACCAGGTCGTGCTCAATCAGCGTCTGGACCAACTGCGTGCTGCCAATTACAAGCAGATCACCGCCGTCCTTCTGCTTCAGCGCGACCACTGCCTCGGCGACATCGCCCTGGATCACTGTCGAGTGCTGCCACTCGAGTGGTTCTACGAGAGTCGTTGATGCCACGTACTTCGGCCTCGAGTTCAGTGGCTGCGCGAGCGCCTGCTCGTCCTCACTCGCATTCGGCCAGTGGGCCGCGAACAACTCGTAGGTGCGGCGCCCGAACAGGAAGCCTCCCGCCCTTGTGAGATACTCGATCACCCATTGCTGGGAGATGGAGTCGAAGTATCGAGAATGCCACCCACCATGCTCGAATCTACCACTCGGGTCTTCGTCGGCGGACATGGGCGCCTGTACGACCCCATCGAGGCTCATCCACTCGCACACAATCACCTTGCCCATCTCGATCTCCTTCTGCTCGCGCGCTCATTCCGCAGGTTGAGGTGCCGCAGTCCCGTCTCGGCGCAGCGGCGCGTCATCGTCCTACCGCCGCGATTGTGGCAGTCAGTTTCTCGAGAACTTGCGCCCAGCCGGCCCCCACGTTCTCGGCCACCCGCGGCATCGCCGCAGCGAGCTCTTCCAAGTGCTCGTGGACGAGGGTAAGCGCCGTGACGCCCCCCGGTGCCTCGCGCAGCGTGACGGTCAACAGTGAGTCATACGCCGGTCCGTTGGTTCTCTCCGGGCCGACGAAACCCCAGCGGAACACGATGCGTTGATCCGGGACGAGCTCGATTAACTCGCAATCGAAGCCGCCGACATCAGAATCCGTGTCTGCATGCCAGAGGCGATAGTGGCCGCCCACGCGCTCATCAACCTCCACGCGCTGGACCTCGAGCCCACCGGGCGCCATCCAACGCCGCAGCAAGTCGGGTTCGAGCCACGCCCGGTATACCCTTTGCGGCGGAGCGGGGATAGTGCGTTCCAGCCGGACGACAGCGTGCTCTTTGCTCTTGGGGGGCATCATTCCTCCTTTTCTGAAGTGGGGTCAACTTGAAAGAGCACCTCGAGAGCGTCGAGCCGCTCGTTCCAGTGGTGCTCGTAGAAGCGCAGCCAGGCGGAGACGGAGGCAAGCGGGGCGGACTCCAATCGGCAAACGTGACGGCGGCCATCAACGGTGCGATGGATCAAACCTGCCCGTTCGAGAACCTGCACGTGCTTGGAAGCAGCCGCCAATGACATGGACAGCGGCTGGGCAAGTTCTCCCACGGTAAGTTGGCCCTGGGTGAGCCGCCCGAGCATTTCGCGTCGTGCGTCGTGCGCAAGCGCGTGGAAGACAGCGTCCTTATCGACCAAATCCTCAACCATTTGGTTGAGGATAACACGAGGCAGGGTGTTTGTCAACCTATTGGTTGAGCAATGCCCGCACCGGCCAGCTGGCCCCGCGCCCGCGAAGTGCTGCACTTCATAGGAAGCAATGCGTGACCTGAGCCAAAATAGCACCCGCGCGCGCTCGAAACCCGCCTTATCAGTGTGGTGCAGGGCAGTTAGAGTTAAAGCACGGAAGTGAGTCGTTACCCCCTGGCGACGGGACGCTACTGGTCCCGCCCGGTTAGTGGAGAACAGCCGGGGCAGACAGCACACAGCCAATATACCGAGCGCATGCGAAACTCCCGCTGCCAACCTTGCCCCATTTCGAACCTTCCAGCGCAACTAGTCGGCTTGAGCCAGGCAGCATTGTCCTCTACTCACGAACGGTCCAGAATATTCATGGACCGTGCGGCGCTCCCGATTACCAGTCGATGACCAGCCGGAGGAACGTCTCCGCGCATTCCAGGCCGAATGGCGCCCCGGCCTGTCGCGCCCGCTCCGCCAGCCGTTCCTCGATCGGTCGGTCACCGACCTGGCTCGCGTGTTTGCGGATCGCGCCGATTTTGAGATCAAAGCTCGCTGAGATGTCCACGGCATAATCGGGCTCCCCCGTGCCGGTCACCCAGATCTCGGGCACCGTGTGCGGCTGCAGCCCCTCGGCGAGCAGCTCCGTAAACGTCCACGCGTTGCCCACACCGGGATACAGCGCCGCGAGCGCCGCCTCGCCAACCGCGATGTGATCTGGGTGGAAGATGCGCAGGGACGTTGCGCCAGCGCGCCAGTGGCGCGCGGAGTTCGGCACGAGGGCAACATCGGGCCGCACCCGGCGCACCTCGCGCGCGATCTGCCGGCGCAGCTCCAGCGAGGCGATCAGCTCCCCGTCGCGGTGGCGCAGGAACTCGACGCTGTTCACGCCCAGGAACTCTGCCGCCTCCCGCTGCTCCCGCTCGCGATTCTCGCGCAGCCACTCCGGCGTGTGTGACGGGTCGCCACCGCCCGCCGCGCCATCGGTGCAGACGAGGTAGTGCGCCTCGCCGCCCTCCTGCAGCCAGCGCGCTATCGTGCCGCCCGCGCTGAACTCCGCGTCGTCCGGGTGCGCGACAATCGCCAGCAACCGCCAGCCGCTTGCTTGGAACTCCACGCTCCTCACTCCTTTCCTGCTCATGACGTTCGTGCGCTGCTCCCTTGCAGGACGAGGGCCAGCGTCGGGTGGGATTGTGTCGCCGGGTCGCTGGCGTCGCAGATGCCTGCTACCTCGTCGCCGTGGCAGTTGGGGTAACCGCGCCCACCGGCCCCAAAATCAGGTACGGTCCCGGGCAGTGCGCGGGCAGGTCCACACCCTGCCTCCGCAGAACTGGCGCTGCCCCTGCGCCCTCGGCCACACCGCCGCCGCCGCCGGATACGTAATCCCCCAATACCCCCGATCGTCGGTCCGACCATCGCCTCCGGCCCCTTCCTGCGGCGCGCGAGCGCGTACTTCTTCTCGCCGGTCACCTGGACAATCCTCGCGTACCTGCTGCTGCGGTTCCCGCTCGGTGTGCTCGGGTTCTCCCTCGCCACTGGTGCGATTGCGCTCATCGCCTGGCTTGCCGCGCTCCCCGTCGCCTTCGTCACGGGTGCAACCTACGGGGTGGGCGCCGCAGTCGGCGCGCTGCTGGGGCCGCCCTTAGCGGTGGCGCTCTTTCCCATCTCGCTGCACGGGCTTAACCTTCTGACGACGCGCCTTGGCGCGCTCGCCTTCGCCATGCTCGGAACCAGCGACACGGCGCAGAAACTTCAGGAGACGGAGGCGCGCGTGGAGCGGCAGGAGGTCAAGGCCGAGCGCGCCGAACAGAGCCGCCGCGAACTAATCGTCAACGTCAGCCACGAGCTCCGAACTCCGGCGGCGAGCATCCGTGGTCACGTGGAGTCCTTGCTGCTCGCCGTAGACGGCGTCCGGTAGCACGCCCCCGCCCCGCCCGAGCTCCGGCAATACCTCGGCATCGTCCACCGCGAGACCGAGCGCTTGAACGCGCTCGTCCACGAGCAAGGTTGAGATCGAGATCGACCACGGCAACCTGAGACTCTCCCCGCGCCCGTAGACGGTCCGCGCCGGTCTCAGGCACGGACGGCGACAGTATGGGGTCGTGCGGGCGTTCAGCGGGCGTTCAATTGAACGACCCTACGGACGGTGCCGAGTCGCCGATGCCCGGCCCTGTCCGGCGGCTGGTCTGATCTCCGCCGTTCGCACCGGGCGGTGTTCCCTGAGCGAGGTGTCCGCGGCTTCCGCGAGGCAGAGCGCCTCCAGCGCTTCGCGCGGCGGGCACGGATTCTCGGCTCTCCCGCGCGCCACATCCAGGAAGACAGCGATCTCGGCCCGGTACGCGTCCGCGAAGCGCACCGTGAAGCCGGGGTAGCCGGGGCCAGCCGGGAAGCTCGCGCCCGGCTCGACGGAGTGCAAGGGTGTTCGCGCGTCGAGCCCGACCGAGATGCTGTCCTTCGAGCCGAAGACCTCGGTACGGATGTCGTAGCCAAGCGGGTCGTGCCGTCCGCCCGTGAGCACCGCAAGCACTCCATCGGTCATTGTCACGAGCGCGGCGGAGGTGTCCACGTCCCCGTGCTGCTCGAACGCCGGGAACCCACGCACGCTGCCACGGGCGTACACCTCGTGGGCCACGCCCCCAGTGAGCCACAGCAGCACGTCGAAGTCGTGGATGTGCAGGTCACGGTAGATGCCACCACTCGTGGGGATATACGCGTCGTGCGGCGGGTCGGGGTCGTGGCTGGCGAGGCGCAGCGAGTAGATCGTGCCCAGCGCGCCAGTGTCGATGCGGCGCTTCGCCTCCCCGTATCCCGCGTCGAAGCGCCGCTGGAAGCCAATCTGCACGGTCGCGCCCGACGACTCAGCGCGCTCGACCACCGCACGCGTCTCATCGAGGCCGAGCGCGATCGGCTTCTCGCAGAAGGTGGGCAAGTTGGCGTCGAGGCAGGCGGTGATGAGATCGACGTGCGCTGATGTCGTGGCGGCGATAACCACGGCGTCGAGACCGGCGCCGGTGAGGGCCGAGGCGTCCACCGTTTCTCCTCCGACCTGTTCGGCGAGGGCTCTCGCGGTCGCCACGTCCGTGTCGGCGATGAGCAGGGCATGGACATCGGGGTGTTCCGCCAGAGTCTGCGCGTGAAAGGCGCCGATGCGGCCCGCGCCGAACAACCCAACTCTCATAGCCTCGCCCTCGTTTCTTTAGCGGACTTGTGCGTTTCGCGGACGGCGGTTCTGGCACCGGCTATACGAGAACGTCGCTGCTGGTGGCTCACCGACCCGCTGCGACGCTCGCTGATGACTGGGCGCGCCCTGCTTGCGCCTCCTCCGCGATCCGCCGTGGTGACTTCTGCGTCTCGGGCGAAAGGCGGCGGGTGACCGCGAATGTCAGGCACGCGAAGCCGCTCGCGACGAGGAACGGCCACTGGTAACCCACGTAGTTGAGCACGTACCCGGTTGCGATGGGCACAACAATCGCCGCGGCGTGCTGCATCGTGAGGCCCATCGCGAGCGACGGCGCGACCTCGTCCGACGTGGCGACCTTGCGCAGGTACGTCGCCGCGCCGATGTGGGAGAGCGGGAAGACGAGTGTGTACGTCACGTAGCACAGCACCGCGACGACGACGTTATCCACGAGCGCGTAGCCTATGAGCGCGACGACGTACGCCACGTTGACGATGGCGAGCATGTGCCGCTCGCCGTGCTCGTCCACCATCCGCCCGATCCACGGACCCGTCAGGATGCCGAGCGTCGTCCCGGCCAGCAGGATGGCGGAGATGCGCGGCACGTCAAGCCCGAAGTGGTTCACCAGCACCCACAGCCCGAACGAGAAGAAGATCTGCTGGCGGGCGCCGTCCAGTAAACTCAACAGATAGTAGTATCGGTACTCCCGGCGGTACACGATGCGCTCCCGCCGAACCGCCTCGGCGCGCACCTCGCCGTCGTGCATGTGTGGGAAGCCGACAATTGCCACGGCGGCCACGAGCGCGAGCACTCCGCAGAGCGCGAACGTTGAGCGGAAACCCAGCCAGCCGTACTGAAAGCCCGCGAGCACCACCAGCATCGCCGCGAGCGTGCCCGCGCTGTTCACTGCGGCCAGCCGCCCCAGCATGCTCCCGGAGCGGCTCTCCACCGTCAGGCTCATGCCGAGCGCGGACTGCGTTTGCAGCCAGGTGTGATACCCCATGGAACTCAGCACGACCCAGGGGGCGACGGTCCAGAAGCTGTCCGATACACCATAGAAGCCGTAGCCAATCGCGAGCAACACGAGCGCGCCCGCAGTGAGGCGGGGGAGGGAGAGCCGATAGAAGAGCGCCGTCAGGAAGATCAGCAGAAAGCCGGGTATCTCGCGAATCGCCGTGATGTATCCGAACTGCGACCCCTTGAGTCCCAGGTCGTCCTGGAAGTAATTCGCGACGACGTTCTGCTGTGCTGCCATCGCGAAACCCGTGGCCGCCGTTGCTATCGTCGCGAGCGCGAAGCCCCGCCCGATCGGGGTCCGCACCCATGCCAGCGTCGTCCCCACCTGGCCTCCTGCGTTCTGCTTCCTGCCCGCACCGTTCCAGCCAGTATACTGGAGCGTGCGTAAAGAGACAGCCAGAGGGCGTTCGGGAAAGAAGCCGCGCGAGGCGCAGGTACGGGACAACCCCGCACCGCTACGCTACGAGCTTGAAGTCACGCCGGGCCTGGAGGAGTTTGCCACCGCCGAACTGCAGCGGCGACACGCGCCCGCAGCGACTCTCCTCCCCGCCGCCAAGCCCGGCAACGTCGGCTTCGCATACGAGGGGGATCCGCGTGAGCTGCTTGAACTGCGTACCGCTGGCGCGGTATACGCCGTTCGGCAATTCGCCGTACCGCGCCCGCTCGCGCTGCTCGGGCATCAGCACCTCCAGCAGGTGCTGCGCCTGGTCCAGGTGGCGCTCGCGCTGCACCAGTTCGGCGCATTCGAGACCTTCCGTATTAGCGCGGCGGGCGCGGAATCCAGGGTGTTCGAGCGACTGCGCGCGGAGATCGCGAGCGACACGGGGCTGCAACCTACCATGGAAGGCGGCGATCTGCTGGTGCGGGTCCGCCGGGCGTTGTCGGGGGACGGCTTCGAGGTGTCCGTGCGCCTCTCGCCTCGGCCACTCTCTGCGCGGCGCTGGCGGGTGTGCGACATGCCCGGCGCGTTGAATGCGAGCGTTGCCCGTGTGATGGTGGATCTGACCCGGCCCATGCCGGCTGACGTCTATCTCAACCTCGCGTGTGGCTCGGGCACGTTGTTGATCGAGCGGCTCCAGCGCGGCCCGGCACACGAGGTGCTCGGCATCGACACCGACCCACACGCGCTTGCGTGTGCCCAAAGGAACCTGCACGCGGCCGGGTACCATCGAGCGGCGCGGCTGGCGCAGGAGGACGCCGGGAGCTTGCCGATGCCGGACGCCTCGGTTTCCGCTCTCACCGGCGACCTGCCGTTCGGTCACCTCGTCGGCTCGCACCGGGAGAACGAGCTGCTGTATCCCCGGCTTCTCGCAGAGGCGGCGCGGGTTGCGGTCCCCGGCGCGCGGATGGTGCTGCTCACGAGTGAGGCGCGGCTTTTTGAGCAGGTGCTGGCCGCAGAAGTGCGCCGATGGCAGCAAGAGCGAGAGATCCGGCTTGTGATGGACGGCGCGCACCTGCGCATATACGTCCTGGTACGACGACCCCAGATGCAACTAGAGCAGGCGTTTCCGTAATCGAGACCAGCACCGCGG
>JACDAU010000273.1 GCA_013695265.1 Chloroflexia bacterium | reverse complement strand
GTATGGGGGTGCGCTCCGTGATCGAGGCTCCCCTCCCCGTCAGGGGCGAGCGGCGCGGGGCGCTCTCCGTGTTCTCCATCCATCCAGCCCGGTCCTCCAAGGCGGACCTGCGCTTCCCGGGGCTCGTCGCGCGCTGGGTGGGGATGGTCGGCGAGGACTCGCGCAAGGCCGCCTCCGAACAGGCGCTGGCGTTCCAGGAGCTGCACGACCCGCTCACCGGGCTGCCCAATCGCGCCTTGTTCATGGACCGCTTCGGCCAGGCGGTTGCCCACCTGTCGCGCCGCGCCCGCCCGCTCGCCGTGCTGTTCATCGATTCCGACCGGTTCAAGAGCATCAACGACTCGCTCGGACACGATGCTGGCGACCAGGTGCTCATCGAGGCGGCGCATCGGGGCGAGTCTGCGTCCCCAGGACACGGCGGCGCGCCTCGGCGGGACGAGCTCGTCGTCCTGCTCGACGAGATCTCTGAATCAGCGGCGTCGCGTCCGCAGGCTCGCGGCGGTGCCAGTCCCGGCCAGTACCAAGAGGAGACCGAACCCGACAATGACCTCGCCGCTAGTCATCCCCGCAAGTCCACCGGTCCCCGTCCGGGGCAGGCTTCGGGGTGCGGTAAGGTCGCCGCACGCGATCACCGGGGAGAGCGTGTACACCCTGGACACCTTGGTGTGGACGTTGAGGAACAGCTTCTGCGCCAGCAACTCGTCTATCGATGCCGGGACGGTACTCACCGACATGCCGTCGGCGGTGTTCTCTAGCGGGTACCGGACCGTGGGCACCGTGCCCTCGCACGTGCCGTCGTGGAGGTGCGCGGGGCGCGGCGTGTCCATGTTCCCGCCCTTCAATTGGAGCCGCACTCTTGTGGTCCCATCGCCATTGTCGTCGAAGACCGCCGTGCCGGTGACCCCGGAGTCGTTGCGCTCCGCCAGGTCCACGGTCAGGTTGCGCACCTTGCTCGGGCCCTGATCCGCGGGCTTCGGTGGCTCCGCCGTGCCACCGCCGGTGTGCCCGCCGTGCATAGCGGTAGCCCGGAAGTTGTACACGTGGAGCATCGTCGTCGCGTCCTCGTCCTTCGCGGTGTCGAGCTCGACCACGCCATCTCGCGCGGATACGAGCGTGTCCGCGTCGTTACCACCCCCGAGCGCGGCCGGGCTGAACTCTATGGCGCCGAACACGAAGCCGTCCGGGGGTGCGGTCTCCGTGATCCTCAGCTCCCCCTTCGGCATCCCCGAGTAGACGTAGTGGGAGATGTCCACGCAAGTACCCTTCGACTTCGTGCCATCCCCATTCACGTCCGTGTCGAGATCGGACTCGCACAGCTTGCCTTGCATGAACGTCGCGTCCGTGATGGTCCGGGATGAGCCATCGGGGGCATCCAGCGTGAAGCTAAAGTTCTGGTTCGCGGCGGAGACCGTCCCCTTGAGTCCTTCGTCACCGGTGCGAGTGACAACTGGGCACGCGAGCACTTTCTGCAGGAACCCGCCCAGGTCGTCGAAATCCTCCACCGACTGGATACTCTCGGGGCAGACGTGCAGCATCACCGCCACGGAACTCTCGGCTGCCTCCGCGTGCCGCACACCCGGTGACAGTGCAAGAATCAATACACCCAAGATCGAGATAAACACCTTCATCTGGTTCCTCCTCCTATACTCAACTCGGCGGTGTTGTCTTTCCGGACTACTGTGATTTTCACTAAACTCCCTTTTCCCATGCACAGCCTCCCTATTTAGGTCTCAGCCTCCAGCTCCCCAACAAAGACGGTCACCGAGTCAACGAGCCCACCGGTTTGCCGATACACGACGCTCGCGGCACCTCTGTCCCGCCCCGTCCAGGAATCGCCCGAGGTGGGCGGGAAGACGCGCCGGAGTGACCGGCTGGTATACAACTCCACCGTCAGATTCTCTCCCAGCGTCTCCGTGCGGGCGATGACGGCATCCTCAGGCAGCAGCGCACGGGCACGGGCGCGGGCTGTCTGGATCCGCACACCCTGTTGCACACCCCACTCGCGCGTTATCGAGACGACCTTGCCCCCGGTATAGCCGACGAGGTACCTGCCGCCCTCATAATATGAAAGTCCACCTACCTCATTCCCCGCGGCGCCGTGGGCCGCCTCCCATCGCGCTCGGGCGAGTCCAATGCCCGACACCCTCGGAGCAGGCCGGAGCGTGTCCGTCACGCGCGGGGTCGGCAAGGCGGCGGACTCCTGTGTCGGTGTCGCCGTCGGGGGACGGGTAGGTGTGTCCGTCACCAGTGCGCGCACCAGCGGCGTCGGGGTCGGGACGGCTCGGGTAGGGGCAACACGAATTATCGTCGTCGGCTGGCTGCCTTCCGTCCCTGCGGTAATGGCAGCGTTCACCGTGGGCGACGCGACGTCCCCGGCCGCGCGCGTCGCGTTAGCCGCGGGCATGCCTGCCCCGTTCTTCGCGGCACCCAACGTACCCGGGTCAGCCTGCTCCCCACGCCGCGTGTTCAACGCCAGCGCAACGAGCAGCACCACGACGAGACCGCCGACAGCCCAGCGCATCAGTGCCACGCGCCCGAACCTTCGGCGATTGTCCTCCCCGTCGGTGATGTCAGCTTGATCTGCTGCCTCGGTTGGCGCCGACTGGGGCATTGGGGCCGCAACAATTGCTGGCATTTCCGAGGTCTGCGCAGGTTCCACTGTTGCCGTGTCCGGCACCGCGGTAGCGGGGACGTCCTGCGGGTGCCGTGCTGTTGCGTCCGACGACTCCTCCCGCGCGGCGACATACAGAGAGCAGGTAACATGCAGGCTGCGCACGCAGTAGGACTCGACGTATCGGCCGCTGACGGTGACCGCCTTGTCTCCGGCCAAGCACGTCCGACTGGCAGCTGCAGCCGTGGATCCGGCGAAGTACGGACAAGTGTCACCGTCCCGATCGTGGTATGAAACGCCTCTATCCATTCCGGACTCCTGTGCGCCTAAGCCGAAAGCCTGATAAGGCTACAACAGCGGGCGCTACGATAGGCGGAGACTGCGAGATCACGGTGAGTTTACTATTATACTCGCCTTTGCGGCTGAGCGTCGATGTGTCTGTCACGACCGTGGTCGCAGGCCATTGGGGCGGCGGAACAGCCGACAAGACAAGTGGCGGCCCGCGATAATCTAACTGACCGTAGTCCGGCATAGCGCCTCAGCATTGCCTGTTATCTCGGTACGGATTGACAGCTTATTGTGCCGCGGCTGCTATCATTAGCGCCAGCGCAATGCTCGATGGACATAGCCGACATATGACGGAGGAGTCTTCGTCTGTAGCCGATTGTGGCCAGGGTCTGCCGATGCTAGGATCG
>JACDAU010000248.1 GCA_013695265.1 Chloroflexia bacterium | reverse complement strand
CCCAGGATACCAACCCGCGCCCCCGCCCGCGCCAGTCCGCGCGCCATCACCCCGCCGAGCACGCCGGTGCCGCCCGTGACGACCGCTACCTGCCCGGCCAGCCCGAACAGCTCCCTGAGGTACCCCGTTGTCTCTCCCTGTCGCATTCGTACCTCCTACTGATACGTTCTAATTCAAACTCCGGCTGAACGGTAGCGCATCTGTCATTCCGAGCGGGCGAGGAATCCGTGGTCGGGGTTCCGGTCGTGAGCAGGACAGCAGATCAACCAGTGTAGAACCATATCAGCGCTGGCGTCGCCCCTTCCGTCTGGCGACCCGCCTCGTCTCGTTGAGTTGAAACATGACTGCGGCCAAACTCGCAGCGTGTGGCTGCCCCTCCCCCAGTTCCACCACGCGACGCTGGGCCTGTGTGTAACAGGCGGCATCATCGCGGTCACCGACGACCCAGACGGTCGCCACTATCTCCTGCGAATCGACGCTGAATATGATACGCCAATTCCGGTCCCCGACGACGATCTTACGCCAGTCAGTCAGGCCCCCGCCGAGCGGCTGACCCGTCTCCTTCCCTATCTCCTCCAGACGGATCAACTTCTTCAGGAAGAGAGGCAGATTGCCCGATTCAGCGTAGCCAACAAGATCCGCGATAGCTTCATCGATGAGCTCGACTCGGAGCGGCACCTACTCGGGGAGGTCGCCGAGCTGCTCGCGAGTATACCCGAACTGCGCGAGGGCCTCATCAAGTGAGTTCCGTCGTGTTCCGGTGGTGAGCATACGGGCCGCAGCCAGGGAAACGTCGAGCAGATCCTCCTCCAGTTGCTGCATCTGCTCGATCCGCTCCATGCTCACGACAGCGGCAACCGGCTTGTTGTTTCGCAGGACGATTTGCTCGTTGCCCGCTTCCGCCTCGCGCACCAGGCCGGAGACACCGAGCTTGTTGGCATCGGTGATTGATATCAGATCCGAGGTATCTATAATCGCCATCAGTTCAGCCCTCCTTCTACATGATATTCTACACAGAATTTCGGGTCGCTGCAAGAGTGTCTATCTCCGCCGAGCTGTGCGACACAGGAGCATCCCCGGTACTCAATCGCCGAGCCGGTATGCCCGCCGCGCCAGTCGGTAGGCGAGATCCATCGCCATCTCCGCCGCGTCCTCCTCGTCCACGATACCCGTAACGACCTGCCCCGCGAGCCAGTCGCACGTCACGCGCCGCCACACATCGTGGCGGACGGGGATGCTCGCGAACGCGCGCGTGTCGTCGTTGAACCCGGCCAGGTTCTGGATGCCCGCCGTTTCCACCACCGCGTCGAGGTAGCGTCGAATGCCGAGCGGGCTGTCGAGGAACCACCACGGTGGCCCGAGCAACAGCGCCGGGTAGTGCCCCGCCAGCGGCGCGAGCTCGCGGCTGAACGTGGCCTCATCGAGCGTGAATACAATCAGCCGGAAACGCGGGTCGTCGCCGTACTCCCCGAGCAGCGGGTGCAGGTTGCGAGTCCACTCGACCGCGACCGGGATATCCGCTCCCTTATCCGGGCCGAACCGCTCGAAGAGCGCTTCGTTGTGGTTGCGGTACGAGCCCATGTGCAGTTGCATCACCAGCCCGTCCTCCGTGCTCATACGCGCCATCTCCATCAGCATGTGCGCGCCGAAGCGGGCAGCGTCGGTTACGTGCGTATCCTCCCGCAGCGCCCGCTCGAAGATGATTCCCGCCTCCAGGTCTGAGAGCCGGGCCGCTCGCGGAGACTGCGCGCTGTAATCGGTCGCCGTCGCGCCAAGGTCCTTGAAGTACGCGCGGCGCTCCTCCATCGCCTCAATGTACGAGGCGTAGTCGACGATGTCCACACTGGTCACCTCCCTGAGACGCTCGATGTTCTCTCGCCAGCCAGGGGTGTCCATGTGCACGACCGCGTCGGGCCGGAAGGTGGGGCGCATGTCTCCTTTCCACCCCTCAACCCGGAGGCGGCGATGCTGTTCCAGGCCCGAGGTAGCAGCGTCCGTCGTGCAGAGCGTCTCGATCTGGAAGCGCTCGTACAAGGCGCGGGGGGAATACTCCGGCCTCGTCAGCTTCTCCACAAGCTCGTCGTAGATCCGTTGCGCGCTCTCGCCCGTCAGCTTCTCCGCGATGCCGAACACGCTCTGCAACTCATCCGTCAGCCAGAGGCCCGTCGGCGTCCCTCGGAAAAGGGAGAAGTTCTCCCCAAACACCTGCCACACCCGCCGGTGGTCCGCCTCTGCGGGAGCGCCGTCACCGGCTGTGACGCCGAGATGCTCCAGCGCTATCCCCCGACTGTACAGCATCCGAAAGACATAGTGATCGGGGATGATAAACACGTCTGCCGGGGAGCCGGGGGTGGCGTTGGGGTCGGCGAGCAGGTTCGGGTCGACGTGGCCGTGCGGGCAGACGAGCGGCAGGTTGCGGACGCCCGCGTACAGCTCCCGCGCCACTGCTCGTTGCCCTGGCTCCGCGCTGAACAGCCGGTCTTCAGAGAGGGGCTCTGTCCTGGCAGAGGTATTCGTCACGATTGCCACCCTTCTCTCCCGGTCGAGCCCTTCAGGCCCACGCGATGTTCTGCTCGCGCAGCAGCCCCTTGAACGCCTGCGCCGCCTTGCGGTAGAGATCCGGGCCGCTATAGCCGGAGAACGTGCCTGCCGAGGCCAGGTGCGGCTCCAGCGAGAAGTAGCCGTCGAAGCCCGATTGATGGAGCGCCCGTAGCGTTTCCCGCACCTCGCCATCGCCCTCGCCCGCCGGACGAATCTCTCCCGTGTCCATAACTGCATCTTTTACGTGGACATACCTTATGTACGGCCTCAGCAGGTCGTATCCTTCCGTGTGCGGGCGCACACCGCAGAGCACGAAATTTGCCGGGTCCCAAGCGGCGCGCAGCGAGGGAGAGCTCACCCCCTCCAGAATGTGCAGACAGCGTTCCGGCACATCTCCGTATATGTGCCGCTCGTTCTCGTGCAGCAGGGTGACCTCAACGCTCCGCGCCGCGTTCGCGAGCCTGCCCATGCGGTCCAGTACCTCCTCCCGATAGCTCGCTGGGTCCTCGTCCTCCGGTATGAAAAACGAGAACACGCGCACGTACGGCGCATCAAGCAGCCGCGCCACATGTAGCGCGCGCGCGAAGCTCGCCATGTGCGCGTCGAAGGGGTCAGTCACGGGTATCTTGCCGATCGGCGATCCTATGGAGGATACCCCCACGCCGGCGTCCGCGAGCCGGGATCGCAGTTCGTGCAGCTCGCCATCGGAGAGGTTGAGCACGTTCTTCTCCCAAACACCCCGCAACTCCAGGTGGCGTATCTCCTCGGCGGCGAGCGTTTGGAGCTGCTCGTCGAGGTCGGGCGAGATCTCGTCCGCGAAACCGGTCAGTGTCCACACCGTTGTTACCCCTCTCCTACCAAACAAGCATGGGTCAAGAGCAAGTCTGATGCCGAATACCAAAGCGCCTGCCGAGGACGATCGGACGCATCCCCGAGTGTCGATCCTTACACGGGGGTTGGCCGGCCACCGTTGCGGGCAGACTCGTACACCGCGAGGATCACCGCGACGACTTTGCGCGCTTCCTCGACGTTGACGAGCGGCTCACCGCCCTCCCGCACCGCCGAGATGAAGTCCGCTATCTGGTCGCGGTGGGTCATCCCAAGGCTTGAAGGGTCGCTGGCAGCAGACGGGCCGCCCGAGGACGACTCCGCGCCCAGCACCTCTGCCGCCTGGTTTCCGCCGCCGCTCGCGCCGTACGCCGCGCCTTCCTGCTCCGCCGTCGCGGAGTGGAAATAGAATAGTTCGTCGTTATCAATGACTGCGGAGCCGCGCTCGCCGTGTATCTTCAGGCGCGCAGTCAAGCCCGGATACGCCGCCGTCGTCGCCTCCAGCAGGCCGAGCGCGCCGCTCGCGAATCGCAGGGTCGCCACAGCGGTGTCTTCGACCTCCATCCGCTCGTGCGCGAGCAGGCCGCTGTACGCGCACACCTCCGCAACCTCGCCCATGATCCACTGGAGCAGATCGAGCGTGTGGACGCTCTGGTTCATCAGCGCGCCCCCGCCATCGAGCGCCCACGTGCCGCGCCACTCGCCGGAGTCGTAGTAGCTTTGGGCGCGCCACCAGCTCACCTGCGCCGTGCCGAGCGTGAGGCGGCCAAATTTTCCGCTGTGCGCGGCCTCGTGCACGATCTGCGTCGCACGGTCGAAGCGATGCTGGCTGATCACCGCGACCTTGCGATCCGTCGCCCGCTGCGCCGCGATCAGCGCGTCAATTATCCCGAGCTGCACATCGACGGGCTTCTCGATCACCGCGTGCTTTCCCGCGCGGATGGCGTCCATCGCGTGCTGTGCGTGCATACCGCTGGGGGTGCAGACGCAGACGGCATCGATGTCTTGCCGAGCCAGCAGGTCCGCGAGGCTGGAATGGTGCGCGCACCCATACCTCGCCGCGAGCTGCTCCGCCCGTCCCGGCACGGTGTCCGCGACCGCGACGAGTTCGGCGCTCTCCGGCAAGTCCTGAAGCACGAGCGCGTGTTGCGGACCGATCACGCCACAGCCCAAGATACCGAACCGCAGCTTGCCTGACATCTTCCCTCCTGATCGCTGTCTGCCCTGCCAAGCAATATACTCCAGCGACCCCGTGGCGTCAACAGAGAGCAGGGGAGCCGTCCACCCGTCAGCCCTGGGGTATTAGCTGATGGCTGAACAGTACGACACGCGGAGTTCGAGGTCGCCATCGCCCCTGCGGCATGGGAAGTCAAGGGAATTCTACCCTGGTCAGAGTTAACTGCTGCGGACACTCGATTGACAACCAACGGGGCGGAGGGTATAGTGCATCCTCGGACGCACAGGCTACACCCGCCCATGTAAAATCGCTTGCATTCTCCTGCTGAGGACAACACGCTTGAAGCTCGTCGTTATGATACCGGCATTCAATGAAGAAGCCACCCTCGGGCGGGCGATCCAGGAGATACCGTCACACTTCGCGGATATAGACTGCACCGAGATCATCGTGGTCGACGACGGCTCCACGGACCGCACGGTTGACGTCGCGCTTGCCGCCGGAGCGGCCGAGGTCATCTCGCTCAAGCGCAACTCGGGACTCACGGTCGCCTTTCGCACCGGGCTGACCGCCGCCCTCCGGCGCGGCGCAGACATCATCGTCAACACTGACGCCGATTGTCAGTACGTCTCAGCGGAGATACCCCAACTCATACAGCCGATACTCAGCGGCGAAGCGGACCTCGTGTCGGGCGACCGGCAGATACACAAACTCAACCACATGCCGGCATCAAAGAAGTACGGCAACACGGCGGGAAGCTGGCTGCTGCGCACGGTCGCGGGTAGCCCGGTCGTGGACGCTTCCAGCGGTTTCCGCGCCTTCAGCAGGGAGTGCGCCCTCCGCCTCAACCCCACCATCGGGCACACATATACGCACCAGACCATCATCCAGGCCATACACAGTGGCCTCGTCATCCGCGAGGTGCCGATCACCTTCCGCGTGTCGGCCCGCGAAGGGGGGCATTCGCGCCTCATCTCCGGCGTGGGCACGCACATCGCGAAATCACTGCTCACGATCGTTCGCACACTTACCCTGTACAAGCCGCTCTCCGTGCTCGGTGGTGGTGGGCTCGCGCTACTGTTACTCGGGGCAATCATTGGCCTGATTCCGCTGACCAGCTACATCTCGCAGGGGAACACCGCCGGGCACTTGCAGTCGCTGCTGGTCTCGACCGGGCTGGCGCTCATGGGCTTGCAACTGATCGTGTTTGGCCTGCTTGCCGACCTGGTAAGCGCGACCCGCAGACTGAACGAGGAAACACTGTATCAGTTGCGCCTGCAAGCCGTCCCGCGTAACGAGGTGCAAATCGAGGCGTCGGCCAGAACGGCCCGGTCAGGTCGGTAACGCTACTGTATCGCTGGTGGCCGCACCCAGAAGGTCGTGCGGCTCGGCGAGATCGAGTACGGGCGAACACCGCTGAACTCCGTGCGCGGCCAGTCGTCAAGGCGCCGCATCGCGGACTCGTATCGACTGCGGTAGGAATCGTCGAGCATCAGTATCCCACCCGGTTTCAGCTTCGACGCCGCAGCCAGCAGGCACGCTTCCCGGCTGCGGCCATCCACCAGCACAACATCAAGGCTGTCATCCGCGAAGGCCTCGGCGACCTGTACGTACGCGCGGAAGCTGCCGTCCATTCTTGCTGAGGGGTACCGGTCCAGCCCGGCGGCGCCATCTACCCGCTCAGGGCTCCGCAGCAGGACCGTACAGTTCTGTAGATCGTAGCGGCGCAACTCCTGCTCGACCATCGCGTGCCACGTGGCGTCGTGTTCAACCGTGGTCACGGTGCCAGCGCGTTGCGCCAGCCATAGCGTAGAGCCGCCACTGCCGTACTCCAGGACCGTCGCGTCGCGCGATAGGCGCCGTTGCAGAAAGGCGAGCGCGGGATACGGGATCCACGGCATCTGGGAGGAGAGTGGACTCTGGCGGGAGCGCAACGACGAGAGCCACACCGGAAGATACCGCACGGTGTCCGGACGAACATACAGCGTCACGAGCTTCGCGATATCGCGCAGCAGCGCCAGGGGGTTCGCCGGTCGAGCGCGCTCCCCGTACAATGCGTTTCGCGCCTTCGCGATAACCGGGCGCATAGCGCGAACAGATACCAGCAACACCGTGGCTGTGGCGGCGATCTTGACCAGGGTTACACGCACGGTAGGCAGGTTCTCCTTGATGCTCAGAGGTGGGGGTCGGCCGCGTTTCGCCGGGAGGTACATGGTCGGGCGCGCTTCCGGCTCCGGCGCACATTATCGCACACCCGCACACGCCCCGGCAACGAGCGCGCCCGTTGCTGAACGTCACGAAAAACACGCTCGTGCGCCCGAAGGCGTGTGCTAGACTGAACGCGTCAAACCGGCCTATACTCGACAGGAGTATCCGTGAAAGTCGTTCTTCCCCGGCGGCGCCGGACCTCGCAACAGGCGACCGGCATGTCGCTCGGCCAGGGCACGCTATATCTCACGCTCGCCTCCCTCGTGTTTATCGTTTCCGGCTACATCATCCACGTGTGGCTCGGCCATTACCTCGGTCCGGAAGAGTACGGCGTGTACGGGGTGGTCATTCAGGTGATGACCGCGCTTAACATGATCCACTACGTTGGGGTGCCGCAGGCGGTCTCCAAGTACATAGCACAAGACGAGTCCAGAGCCGACGCCATACTGAGAAGTGGTCTTGTCCTACAAGTCAGTTCAACGCTCGGCATTGCGGTGGTGTTCTTCCTGCTGGCGCAGCCGGTAGCACGCCTGCTGAACGACGATGCGCTCACGCCATACATCCGAACCTCAGCCCTGGTGCTCGTACCGTACTCGGTCATGACGCTGTACATGACCGGTTACTACAACGGCCTGCACCAGTTCAAGCGCCAGGCATTGATGAATATTGTGTACTCCGCTGCCAAGACCGTCAGCGTGATCGGCCTCGTCTACGTGTTTCACGTCTACGGCGCGATTATCGGATTTGTCGTCTCGCCCATGGTGGGGCTACTGGTCGGGGTGCGTCTCCCCCGATTCACGGGCGAGCGTTTCCCGTACCGGCCTCTCATCCGATTCTCGGCGCCGCTCATCCTCTTCTCTGTGCTTTCCACCCTGCAGCTCAGTGCGGATCTGTTCTTCGTCAAGGCATTGCTCCCCGACGCTGCAGAGAGTGGCTACTACACGGCCAATCAGAACATAGCGCGCATCCCGTATTTTGCGTTCACCGGCCTCGCGTTCGTGCTGCTGCCTTCGATATCGCGCAGCGTCAGCCGAGACCATGTCGAGCAGACGAGGGAGCTTATCCGTCAGTCGATGCGCTACGTGCTGCTGCTGCTCGTGCCCAGCACGCTGCTCATATCGGCGACCAGCGCGCAGATCCTCCAGATTCTGTATGGAGACGCGTATGCTCCCGCCGCTGGGTCGCTCTCGCTCCTCGTGGCTGGACTGGGCTTCGTGACGGTGTTCGGCCTGTTGAGTAATATTCTGAGTGGCGCGGGCAGGCCGCGGTTGCCGATGACGCTCGCGGGCCTCGGCCTGCTTATTACGGCGCTGTCGTGCTCCGTGCTGATTCCCTGGCTGGGGCTTACCGGCGCAGCACTCGCCACCGCGCTTGGCGGGCTGGTCAGCATGGCCGCGGCGGCACTCGCCGTGTACCGCCAGTTTGGCGGCATCGTTCCCCTCCGCAGCCTGCTGAGGATTGCCATCGCCGCCGTGCCCACATACCTGCTGGCCACCAGCTTCCCGACGGCCATACCGCTCCTCCCAGTCCTGTACGGCGCATCGCTTGTTGTGTATCTGCTTATCCTGACCGCGCTGGGCGAGCTTCGGCAGCAGGACTGGCGGTGGGCGCAGGAAACGCTCCTGGCGAGGCTCCCGCCCGGCGCCCGATTCACGCTACGCGGTCCTCGCTAGTCGGGTACCGATACGCGGTACAATCTCAGTACCTTCTTCTCCACCACGATCTGCTTCGGTGGGGGGGTATTGGTCCATTCGATATACGAGCGCTGGAGCGCTACCTGCCCGATGCGCTTCCGCGAGACACCCTCGGCGCGCCAGCCGCCACGCACGATCACGGGAACCGACGTTTTCCCCGACTGCGCTTGCGTGCTGACCCAGGCGTCGAAAGCGCGCCTGCCGGGCTCGCTACTGAGATTCAGGGGAACAACCGTGCGGTCAAAGGCGAGATACAGCGGTGTCGGCCACGTCCGAAGTTCCCGCCTGCCAACCAGCGCGAGCACCACCTCGTCCTCGGGCAGTTGCGCCGCGAGTGCCCGCATCTGCTCGTACTGCCCTTTGTGTTCCGCGAAGTTGTAGATCAGTGCGTTGCTGCGTGCGATGAACCCGATCAGAAACAGAGCGGCTATGCCACTGGCCACCATGCGCGGACGGACCGGCATGCGGGCGCCGAGCCACGCTGCCCCGATACCCGCGAACAAGACCCATCCCGGCATGACCACCGGTAGAAAGCGGCGGATCGCCCAGTAGTGCAGCGGCGTAATTGTGGGGTTATACAGATAGAGCAGAGCGAAGCTCAGGACCACAACGATGATTGGCAGCAGGTATGGGGCGCGCCGATGGCGGATCACGTTCCAGAGCGCCACGTACCAGCCGAGGATGCCCACCCAAACCACGAGCGGCGAGAGATACACGGCCAGATTTACGAGCGAGTCTTCCGCGTAGCTCCGCCGACCCACAAGATGGGTGCTCGCTCCGAAGATCGGGGCGGTTGTGCTCGGCCGTATGAAGTAGGCGTACACCGACATCGCGAGCAGCAGCACCCCAAGGGCCACGACCGCCGCTCTACTCGTCAGCCATGGTCGTGCTACATCCAATACCCTGGTGCAGCCCACCAGCAACACCCCAGCGGCGGCCAGGGCCACCAGGCAGAGGGGCAGGATAAGCGGCAGATGCTCATCAAAGTACGGTCTGCTGTAGAGTGCGTAGTATGCCAGGTCCAGCGCGAACGCTGGTAGCGCCGTGGTGTACAGGGCGAGCCAGACGCGAGTCGATCGCTCTCCCGGCGCCTCGACGAGCCGCATCGCCAGGTGCGCACCAAACAGCAGCGCAACGAGCAGCAGGCTATCCACCCGCACCGTCGCGGAAAGTCCAAAGAAGATGCCCGCCCATCGGGCGTCGCCGAGGCTGGCGTCCTGCAGCGCACGTAACAGCAGGAACAGGCCAGCTACGATAAACGCCTGCGTGATCATCTCGGTGAGGCTGTTGCGCGCCAGCCAGAGCTGGCTGGTGTTGAGCGCGAGCACGAGGGTCGCGATGACGGCGAGCGGTTGCGTCAGCAGGCGGCGGCAGAGCGCGTAGAACAGCCCGGCGGACAGCAGCGCGATGACTCCGTTGAGCCGGAAGATTCCCGCTGCGCCGAAGGTGGCAAACGCATGCGCGAGCCACACCTGAAACAAGTGGCCAAAATAAAACGTGTACGAGTCTCCCGTCTTGAAGGCGCCGGGGGGGCGCAGGCCGACCACGCCGAACACGGATTCAGCGGTATCCGGCCATGGATACGGCGGGTGGAGACTGCCGTGGTTCGCAACGTAGATGCCCTGGTTGATATACATCCCCTCATCGTGCTCGGGGATGATGTTCTCCGACGGCCAGCCCAGGTACAGCACCGCCGTCAGCGCGAGCCCGGCAACGAGCAGCCCATCCCACCACGTGAACGACGGGCGCATCGTTCGGAGCCGGTCGCGGCGCGGCCACAACAAGACCGCCCCGGCCACCGTCATCAGCCACCCCAGCAGTCCCACAACGGCGGCGTTGTACACCCCGGCCTCGGCCAATAGCAGGAGCGGCAACGACCATACGGCGACACCGATTGCGGTTTGCAGCGAGAAGGCGCCAACGGAGCTTTCGGAATCCTTGGAAGGGTATGGTGCATCCACCGTCTGGCCTCGGCGGCGCGCGTATAACCAGTACCCGGTCATGGGCAGGGCGGGCCAGAGGCCGAGCGCTGCGACTTGTGAGAGCGCGCTCACCCGCGACGTGCTAGAACGTGCGCCTCTCGCCGATGGGGTCCCATGCGCGGGCGACCCACGCCCACGTATACAAACCCAGCATCGTGCGCCGCTGCGGCGTTGAACACGTTTCGTCCGTCGATCAACAGCGGCGCGTGCATCAGTGCGGCGACCCGGTCGAGATCGATGCTCTTAAACTCCTTCCACTCGGTCAGGAGCAGGACGGCATCCGCACCCGCCGCCGCGTCGTACGGGTCCCGGCACATCGTTGTGGCGGGCAGCTTCGGCGCGGCCTTGAGCATCGCCACCGGGTCGTGCGCGCGCACGTGCGCCCCCTCCTGTTCCAGGAGCCGGATGATCTCGATTGCCGGGGCTTCGCGCACGTCGTCCGTGTCCGGCTTGTACGCCAGCCCCCACACGGCAACCGTCGCGCCGTCAAGGCTTCCTAGTTCCGCGCGCAGCTTGTGCAGTACCCGCTTGAACTGATGGGTGTTGACATCCATCACCGCCCGCAGCAGCTTCGGATCGGCGCCGTGCATCGCTCCCAGGTGTGCCAGTGCCTGGGTGTCCTTGGGGAAACACGAGCCACCATAGCCGACACCGGGCCGCAGAAACGACTTGCCGATTCGCCGGTCCAACCCCATGCCGTCGGCCACAAGTGAGATGTCGGCGCCCACCCGCTCGCAGATGTCGGCAACCTCGTTCACAAAGCTGATCTTCGTCGCAAGGAAAGCGTTAGACGCGTACTTTATCATCTCCGAGGTCGCCGAATCAGTCGTCAACACGGGGGCGTCCAGCGGGTCATACAGCGCCCGCACCGCATCGGCTGCGGACAGAACCTCGGCACCGAGCACGACCCTATCCGGGTTGAGGAAATCGGCAATGGCGGAGCCTTCCCGCAAGAACTCCGGGTTGGAGACGATCGCGACATGGGCCAGTGCGGGATCCAGCTTCTCCAGCAAGCGCTGCAACGAGGCACACGTGCCCACCGGCGCGGTGCTTTTCACGACGATCACCGGGTACGGCTCACACAGCAGGGGCGCGAGCGTTTCCAGAGCGGATCGAAGTATGCTCGTGTCCGCCGCGCCGTTCGGGCTAGGTGGCGTCGGGAGGCACAGAAACAGAAACTCCGCGCCGCCCACGCCCTCGGCATACTCCGAGGTAAACGATAACCTCTCCGCTGCGGTGTTGCGCCGCACCAGATCCTCCAGGCCCGTCTCGAAGAAGGGCAACTTGCCCTCCTGGAGCGACGCCACCCGCTCGATGTCGGTATCGAGACAGACGACCCGGTTGCCGAGTTCCGCGAAGCACGCGCCTGATACCAACCCTACATAGCCGGAACCGATCACACATATCTGGTGCATCTGGGTGTTGGATCTCCTGTTCAAAGCGCCTCGAACTCAGACGCTCCCGGTGCGCTGGCCACGCTGCTTCAGCACGCGCATCACCAGGGAGCGGTTCCAGTGTGCTCGATTGTACCAGACCCGCACTGCGCCTCAAGGCCGCACGGTGCGGGAACGGCGCGGGCGCAAATGTGGTTAAATCCTCGTATGCGACGCATCGCCATTATCGCCGACGACCTGACGGGCGCTTCCGACACCGGTGTGCAGCTCGCCCGGCGCGGCCTGCACACCATCGTCGCCCTCGACCCACACCAGCCGGCCAGCGTTCCCGATTGCGACGTGCTCGTGGTCGACACGGATAGCCGCGCGCTCACCGGTCCCGAGGCATACGCGACCGTGGCGCGGGCCGTCCGGAAGGTGATGACCGCCGGATACCAGCCTGTGTATAAGAAGCTCGACTCAACCCTGCGCGGAAATATCGGCGCGGAGCTTGATGCGGTCATGGACGAGGGGGGGTTCGCGCTCGCCGCGCTCGCGCCCGCGTTCCCAGCGACCGGCCGCACGACCGCAGGGGGACAACACCTGCTGCGCGGCGTACCCGTCGCGGAAACCGAGGCCGCGCGCGATCCCCGAGGCGGCGTTCGGGACTCAGACTTGCTTCGTCTGCTTGGGGGGCAATCGCGCAGAACAGCGGCGTTGATTGCGCTCGCCATCGTGCGGGCCGGGACGGACGCCACCCATACCGCTGTCGAGTCCCTCCACGAGCGGGGAGCGGCGATCCTGGTGTTCGACGCAGAAACAGACGAGGATCTCGAAACCATCGGGGCCGCTCTCGCCTGTTGCCCGCAGCGCGTCCTCTGGACCGGGTCCGCTGGACTCGCGGCGCATCTGCCAGACACCCTCGATCTGCCAGCGACAACACGGCGGTCGCCAGCGTTCGCACGGGTCAACAGGCCGATCCTGATCGTGGTGGGCACGGCGTCGCACATCACCCGCGCGCAGGTAGCGCGCCTCGCCCAACTGCCGGAGGTCGCCATCGTCGCTGCGGAACCCGCTGCGCTTGTTTCGGGTCGGGACACGGCGCGACTCCACGCGGAGGTTGCGCGCGTCCTCACCGCAGGGCACAACGCCGTGCTCACGCTGAGCACCCACCCTGCAGCAGAGCTGCTCCCCGCGCAAATAGCCGACGCGCTCGGCGCCCTCGCTGCATCCGCGCTGGGTACGGGGCTGCCGCAGGGTGTTATCCTTACCGGGGGAGAGACAGCGCGGGCCGTTTGCCACCACCTTGGGGCGACGGGTATCCGGCTGCTTGACGAGTTGGAGCCGGGAGTGCCAGTAGGCACGCTTGCAGGGGCGCCGCCTCTGCTTACCGTCACAAAGGCGGGAGCGTTCGGCACACCCGACACCCTCGTCGATGCTCTCCGGGCGGTACAGGGTATCGGTGCCGGGCGTCAGCCGGAGGCTATAACCGGAGAGACCGGGTAGGTGCGGCAACTTGCCGGACCTTCGTGTCCGTCGTGGTGACGGTGGCAAACGGACCGGAAGGGAGCCTCGTATGGACAGACCGATCATCGGCATCACGATGGGTGATGCGGCGGGCATCGGGCCGGAAATCATTATGAAGGCGTTGGCCGACCCGGCCGTTTTTGCGTTATGCCGGCCACTCGTTATCGGCGACGCGCAGATGCTGGAGCGCGCCGGGCGGGTCGTGAACACCGCGCTGTCCGTCCATTGCGTCGCGCGCGCCGCCGAAGGGGACTTCGCGATAGGCACCGTGGACTGCCTCGACCTCCACCTCCTGCCCGCCGATCTGCCGTACGGCGTGGTCTCAGCAGCGGCCGGCGACGCCGCGTACCGGTACATCGAGCGCGCTGTCTCGCTCGCCTTGACTGGGGAGATCGCCGCAATCTGCACTGCGCCCATAAACAAGGAGGCTCTGCACAAGGGCGGGCATCACTATCCCGGCCACACGGAGATCCTTGCGGAACTCACTGGTGTCACGGACTTCTCGATGATGCTCGCTGCCCCCGGCCTGCGCGTCATCCACGTCACCACCCACATCGGGCTCCTCGACGCGATCGAGCGCATCGAGCCAGAGCGGGTGTACCAGGTGATCCGGCTCGCGCACGAGACACTCACCCGAGCCGACACGGCATCACCCCGGATCGGGGTCTGTGGCATCAACCCCCACGCGGGCGAGAACGGCCTGTTCGGGCGCGGCGAGGAGGAGACGAAGATCGTGCCAGGCGTCGAACGGGCACAACGCGAGGGCATCAACGTGACCGGACCCCTGCCGGCAGACACCCTTTTTTATCGCGCCGGCAGGGGCGAATTTGATGTCGTCGTCGCGATGTACCATGACCAGGGTCACGGACCCATAAAGGTACTCGGGCTTGACGCTGGCGTAAACATCACGGTCGGGCTGCCGATTGTACGTACGAGCGTCGATCACGGCACCGCGTTCGATATCGCCGGCACCGGCAAAGCCGAGGAGGCGAGCTTGAAAGCCGCCCTGCGCCACGCCGTCGAGCTTACCCCAGATCCGCAGACGGCTACGGAGTAAGCTCCCGTTCTGATTCAGTCCTAAACAAGGTCTCGGTCAACGAGCGAGAAACACACGAAATCCGCGTGAATCATGCTGCATGTCATCCCGAACGGAGTGAGGGATCCGTACCGCAAGGCCACGAATTCCTCGCACGCTCGGAATGACAGATGCTCTACCATTCAATCCGAGAGTATCACCGGGGCGAAGCGTTCGGGTTCCGGCTTGACTAACCCAAACGCCTCGCGCCGAATGCTTCGCCGCTGCCCGTTATCGGGCGTTCTTAAGGGGCACGCTGCCCGCGCTGCAGAACGAGCCCTGGGTGTGCGCGGCGTGCGCAACCTTGAGTTCCACGTCCTCATCGCCCGATGGAACCGGACGAAACTCGTCGGACGCCTGCCATGCAAAGCGGCTCGCGTCGGGATACGCGCTCTCGTAGCGGTTCAGTGCGGGCGGGAGCAAACGCAGGCGCCGATCCACCCAGTCGCGATCCCACGGTCCTTCGGCAACGATCTGCTCCGCGGCCCGGAACTCGTAGTAGATCGTCCGCCGAAGCGCTTTGCCCTCAACCGGCGGCGAACCGTGGACGACCATCACGTCGTGTAGCAGCACATCACCCGGCGCCATCTCCACCTCAACCACGCCGGGCGGATCCCAGCCGTGCGCCTCCGCGAGCGCGCAGATATCTTGCGGCTGTTTCTGCGTGCCCGGTATCACGCGCAGCGCCCCTGCGCCGGAGTGCGAGGCGTCCAGGTACACGTCGTAGTTGAAGATACGCCACTCGCGCGGGTGTACCGCATCCTGGTGCCACGCGATCTTCTCGCCGTCGCCCTCCTGCTTGAACACCATGGATTCGTACGTCGGTACGAAGTTGGGTCCGCACAGGCTCTCCGCAACGCCGAGCACCTCGGGAGAACCAAGCAACTCCAGAGAGGCGGGTTTCCCCTTGTTGTGCACGTAGTTCACGCGGTACATGGTTCGGCCCCATGGACGCTTCGCGAAGTTATAGTCAAAGTACCGCGGATCCTCGCGCGTGATCCCCTCGCCGTCTTTGATCCACTGGTGGCCCGCCTCGCGCAGGCGATCCAGCAGATCGGCAGGGATGTGATCGCGGAGCACGAGATACCCGTTCTCATCGAAAAAGCGGACCTGCTCTTCGGTAAGGTGGTACGCCGCGCCTGTGACGGGCTGCTCGATGGTAGTCACCTGCTCGCCTCCTTGTACTTTCGCTGCGGTCCCTTCACGATATGGGGAGCGGTGGCTGGCTATGCCTTTCCCTCCGCCTGATATTCGCGCAGGAAGCCCTCAAACATGCGCATGTGTCCCTGCTCGTCGCGCAGAACGTCGATGACCATATCGTTCGTTGCGGGATCGACCTGTTCGGTCATCTCGATGATCTTGTTGTAGTGCTCGATCGCACCCCGCTCCGCGTCGATCACACCCTTGATGAAGTGCACCGTATCCGTCTGCTCCTTGGGTGGCTGGAGGGCCTTCTGCTGGGGCTTGAAGTCCATCGAGCCGGGCACCACGCCGTACAGATCCTTGATGCGCCGTGCGAACAACTGGCCGTGCGCCAACTCCTCCTGAATGTCTGTCTCCAGCGCTTGCGCGATCTCTCGTCCCCGCACGCCGTCCGGGTTCACGGAACTACTGACGTAGTTCATGACGGTCTCCATCTCCATCCAGTACGCTTTCTTGAGGAGATCAATGATCTCCTCACGCTTGGCGGTGTTCTGCTCCGCGAGAATATCTCGCGCGCTCGCATTCTGCATCTTTTCGTTCCCCTCTCACCTTGGTCGTGTGTTTACCTCGATTGTGATCCGCCGCCCAGGGCGACACACGCACGCGTTGCATTTACCGTGCCATTTAGCTCCCCTGGCCGAGCCGCTTGGCCTCCGCACCCTCGGCGGCCCGGCACACGAACACCGTTGCCTCCCGGCCGCTGCGTAGTGGGTACGCCGTGGCGAGCGCCTGCTGGAGGGCATCGACCGCCGCGTCCTGGACCAACGCGACGGCAGCGCCGCCGAACCCTCCGCCGGTCATCCGCGCGCCGATCACCCCCGCCGTGCCCATCGCGATCTCCACAACGGCGTCAAGCTCGGGTGCGCTGACCTCATACAGGTCGCGCAGGCTCTCGTGCGACCGCTGCATCAGCGCCCCGATGCGCGGGGCATCGCCCGCCTCCAACGCCTCCGCGGCCTCCTGTGTGCGCGCGTTCTCCGCGACCACGTGGCTGGCGCGCTTGCGCTGCGTTGCATCGAGTAGATCCGCGTTTGCCTCCAAGTCCTCGGGCGCAACATCGCGGAGCGCCCGAATGTAGGGCAGCCGCGACCGCAGCCGCTCCACGGCGGCCTCGCAGTCCGCGCGCCGCTTCCGGTACTCGGAGTTCGCCAGCTCCCGCCGCACGCCGGTATCCATCACCACGATAGACACGCCGGGCAGATTGATCGGGATGTGCCGATACTCCAGCGAGCGGCAGTCCAGCAGAAGCGCGTGCCCCTCCTTGCCGAGCGCGGAGATGAACTGATCCATCACCCCCGTCGGTACGCCCACGAACTCGTTCTCCGCGAGCCGGGAGATCGTCGCGATCTCCGAACCCGACAGGGAAATGCCCGCAGCCAGTGCGAAAGCACCGGCGAAGGCCACCTCCACGGCCGCCGAGGAACTCAGCGACGCTCCGCGCGGCACGTCCCCCGCGTATACGGCGTCCAGGCCAGTGAGCTGATGCCCTGCTGCCTGCATCTTCACCGCAATCCCCTGCGGGTACCGTTGCCACAGTTCCTCCGACGGCTCGGTGTCATCGAGCGCGAACGTGGCCTCCTCCTGAAGGTCGTGCGCCACGAGGCAAACCCGCGCATCTGTTCGGGGCGCCGCGACGACGTTCACCTCATACGGGATCGCGACCGGCAGCACCCAGCCATCGTTGTAGTCTGTGTGCTCACCGATGAGGTTGACCCTGCCCGGCGCGCGCGCGGCCAGCGCCGGAGGCTTCCCAAACCGCTGCTCGAACGCCCGTGTCAGCGCCTCGACGTGCCGATATCTGTCGTTCATGAATGCGTTGCTCCTGCCTGCTCTCAGTTGACTTCGCGGGTGACGCGTTGCTATCGGGCCTCGGTGGCCGTCTCATATTAACTCCGGCTGAACGGTAGTGCATTTGTCCTTCCGAGCCTTCGAGGAATCCGTTGTATGGGTTACGGATCTCTTACGGTGTTCGGGATGACAGGCAGCAGGGTTCAAGCGGATTGCGTATCAGACATCAGACGGGAGCGCCGCACGCAGCTCCGCTGCCTTCTCTTCCGGTAGCGAGTCGTTGATGAAGCTGCCCGCGCCCGTCTCGCTGCCCGCGAGGTACTTGAGCTTCGTCGCCGTCCGGTGCGGCGGGTACAGCTCGATGTGCAGGTGCGCGTACGGGTGGACTCCGCCATCCGTCGGCGCCTGATGCATCGCCAGGATGTATGGCATGCTGAAGGCGAAGAGATTGTCGTAGCCCACAAGCACGCGCTTGAGCGTGCGGGCCAGGCTCCACGCCTCCGCATCCGACAAATCCAGCAGGCTGGCCCGATGCTCCTGAGGCGTTATGTGCACCTCGTATGGCCAGCGCGCGTAGAACGGAATGACCGCGGTGAAGGCATCGTCCTCGGCCACCACCCGCTGGCCGTCCTCCCGTTCGCGCGCCAGCAGCTCGCAGAAGAGGCAACGCTGCTGCTGCTCGTAGTGGGTCCGCGCCGACTCCAACTGCCGCTGTGCGATCGGCGGCACGAACGGGTACGCGTAGATCTGACCGTGGGGGTGATTCAGCGTCACGCCGATCACCTCCCCCTTGTTCTCGAAGATAAAGACGTACTCCACGTACGGCAGTGCTCCCAGCTCGCGATACCGGTCCGTCCACACCGCGATCAGACGCCGGATGTGCTCGACGCTCTGCTGGGCGAGCGTCGTGTCGTGCTCCGGCGTGTACACAACCACCTCGCACACCCCTTGTGCTGGCCGGACATCGAACGGCCCCTGCGGCGCAACTGCTGGCTCTGGCGGCTCCCGCCGCAGGGAGGGGAAGCGGTTCTCGAACACCGCGATCTCATAGCTCGAGCGCGCGATCTCCGTCGCGAACCCGCGGGGCCGGGTTGGAC
>JACDAU010000237.1 GCA_013695265.1 Chloroflexia bacterium | reverse complement strand
TGCCGTGCCATCAGCCCGCTCGGCGCGGGTCGCTTGCTTATACGCAACCCGCTTGAACCGTGGTGTATGTCATCCCGAACTCCGTGAGGGATCCGTAGCCCGTACCACGGATTCCTCACAGGCTCGGAATGACCGATGCGCTACCTTTCAGCCGCAGTTCGTATTACAAGAGAACGAGCTAGGCGCTCTCCTTGACTTCCTTCGCGTCGTCCTCGAGCTGCGTGGCCACGTTCTTGAATGCCTCCTGCGCGGGGGTGTTGTTCACGAGGATGCGCTCGAGTCCCGTGCCGATCGTCTGGTCGCCGTTGGGGGTGAGCAGCCGGGCCGTGTCCTGCGGTTGCGTCTTGGGCAACTGCTCCACCGCGACCTTGTAGTTGGGGTTCTCCTTGAAGTAGTCCTGCATCTCCTTCGACTCGCGCGCCGACTGGGTGACCGGCATGTACCCGGTGGTCTTCGCCCAGGACGCCGCGTTCTCCGGCTTCGCGAGGAACCTGATGAACTCGAAGGCCGCCCGCTTGCGCTCATCCGGAGCGCTCGCCAGGATACCGAGACCCGCGCCGCCGGTGGGGCAACCGAATTTCTCCTGCTCGGGCAGCAGTGCCGTGCCGACCTCGAACTTTGCCGTCTCGACGATGCCGCCGAGCGAGCCAGTGCTCTGCTGTGTCACCGCGCACAGCCCGTTGCCGAAATCTACTGACTGGTCCTCGGCCATGTAGCCCATTTTGTCCTCGTGCACGAACTTGCGCAGCCACTCGCCGGCCTCCAGTGCCTTGCCCTCGTCAATGAGGATGTTAAAGTCCTCATCCGAGTACGCCCCGCCCCACTGCCACACGTTTCCCTGGAAGTGCCACGCGTTGTAGTTCTTCGCGCTCGTGAACGCGAACACCTTCTTCGCGCCGCCCTTGCCCATGAGGTCCTTGCCCCACTCGCGCAGCTCGTCCCACGTCTTGGGGCCGCGGTCCGGCAGGCCGGCCTTCTTGAACATGTCGCGGTTGTAGTAGAAGAGCGGCGTGCTGCGCGCGAACGGGACCCACCAGATTTTGCCGTCCTTCGTCCCCTCGTTGATCAGCGACTCCACATAGTCCTTCGGATCGAGCTTCGTTTCCGTGAAGTAGCCCGTCAGATCCTGGAGCGAGTCGTTCAGGAAGAACTTGTTCCACGTCACCTCCGAGAGGCTCGCCATGTCGGGAACCTGACGCGCCGCAAGCGCGGTGGCCAGTTTCTGGGCCGTCTCCTCGTACGTGCCCTGGTACTGATTGTCCACGAATATCTCGTTCTGCGAGGCGTTGAAGTCGTCGGCAAACTTCTGCAGCGCCTCGCCGCTCGATGAGCTCCAGGATGACCAGAACACGACCCTTGTCTTGCCCTCGGCCGCCTTCGCCGCCTGGCCGGTCGCCGCCGGCTGCTGCACATCGCCGCTGCCGCCCGAGTTGTTGCCACATCCAATGAGGATGAGCGAGCCTACCGCGCCGCCGGACTGGATGATGAATGTACGCCTGTCCAAGATGATGTCCCTTTCACTTGATACTATCCGCTGGTTTCGTCTAGCCCTTTGTTGCCCCGGAGATCAGGCCCGAGATAATATGCCGCTGGGCCCAGACGAACAATATAACTATCGGCATCACGACGAAGATGGTCGCAGCCATGATGATACCCCACTGGTTGTTGCCCTCGCGGTCGAACAGGTACGAGAGTCCTATCGGCAGGACGCGCATGTTCAGTCGGTTGGTCACGATCAGCGGCCACAGGAAGTCATTCCACTTCGCTACGACGGAGATAAGGATTCCGGTGACGAGCACCGGTCTGGAAAGCGGCAGCACGATGCGCCACAGCAGTTGCAGGTGCCCGGCGCCCTCCAGTCGGGCGGCCTCCAGTATCTCCGTCGGGAGCGTCAGGAAGTGCTGTCGCAGCAGGAACGCGGTAAACGCGACCGACGCTCCGGGCAGGATGATACCCTGGTACGTATTCAGCCAGCCGAGGGCCGCTATGGTCAGGTAGTTGGGCAGGATTGTGACCTGCACCGGGATCATCAGCGCCGTGAGCAACACGATAAAGATCAGGTTCTTGCCGGGAAAGCGCAGGAACACCAGTGCGTACGCCGTCAGCGCAGCGTTTACAATCTCCAGCCCGACCCCGAAGAAGGTGGTTATGAGCGTGTTGACGTAGAAGCGGGCGAACGGCGCCGCGTTCCACGCGTTCGGGTAGTTTTCCCACTTCGGTTGCGTGGGTATCCACACCGGCGGGAAGGTGTATATCTCCTGCAGCCCCTTGAGCGATGCCGTCGCCATCCAGAATAGCGGCACCACGAACACGAGCGCCGTCAGCAGCAGTAGCGCGTACTGGATCGCCATCCCCACTCCGGTCCAGCGGCTCCGTGTCTCCTGGACGCCGCGCGAACGGCTCCTCGTCTCCTCAGCCGTTATGTCCACACTTTATCCCTCAACTGTAGTGCACCCGGCGCTGCAGGTAGCGCATCTGTACGAGCGTCACCGCGAGCATCAGCACGAACAGGATCATGGCGGCGGCAGCGGCCCTGCCCGCCCGGAACGCTACAAAACCCTCCTCGTACAGGTACCACACCATCGTCGTCGTGGCGTTGACAGGTCCTCCCTTTGTCATCACCGCGATGATGTCGAACGCCTGGAAGGAGCCGAGGATGGTCGTGACAACGATAAAGAACGTCACCGGCGAGAGCTGCGGCAACGTGACGTTGCGGAACGACTGCCATGGAGTCGCACCGTCCACTCGCGCCGCCTCGTAGAGGTCCTGCGGGATGTTCTGCAGGCCCGCGAGATACACGATTGCGCTGTACCCGAGGTTCTTCCACAGGTAAACAATGATGATCGCGGGCATCGCCCACTTGGTATCCGTGAGCCACGATGGGGACGGCAACCCGACCGAACCGAGTACAACACGCATGAGCCCGTACGTCGGGTCGAAGATGTATGCCCATACCAGGCCGATTGCCGCGCCGCTGAGGATCACGGGAGCGAACACTACGGAGCGTACAATGTTCCTGCCGCGTAGCCTCTGATTCAGAAGGACTGCCAGGCCCAGGCCGAGCACGATACTGCCCAGCAGCACAGTCCCCGTGAAATAGAACGTATTGAACAGCACCCGCTGGAAATCGCGGCCGCCGAACAGCACGGCGTAGTTTTCCAAGCCAACGAACTGCTTGGTCGGAGAGATCAGGTCCCATCGGGTGAGGCTCAGGTACGACTGATACACCATCGGCCAGTACGTGAACAACCCCAGAAGCAGGAAGTTCGGCGCGATGAACGCGAGAAAGATGAGGTGGTCACGGTGCACGCGACCCTTCCCGCCGATGCCGGCGTTTCCGTTTCTAGCGGTTCGCTTCGCTGTGAGGTTCAAATCGCTCCCTTGGCTCGGACGAAATCGAATCAGCTCTGGTCTCTGTACTCGCCCGGCGTGCGCGCCGGAGCGATTCATGCCCGTCCCGTGAAGGTTCTCATCATACTACGCGAGACAGAGTATCAGCCCCATGTTAAGCCGTCATTAAGGCTGATTAACCCGACGTTAAGCTTGATGCGAACCGTGCGGGGCATTTCGAAAGCAGCCGGGTCGGACGCTTCGAGCGTTAGTCCCCCGGCCGGATACGATTATGCGCTAAAGCCATGCCGATGTCCACTGGCCTTATGGCGGTGTCCGCCGGTCGTAAGAACGAAGAAGGTCGCCCGATACTCAAGAGTCCACACTGCGGTGCGAAGCACGACCTGCCACAGAACCCGCAGATTCACGGCTCCGCGCCCTCTCCGTTCGCCCCGCCGAACACCTGCCGGATCACGTCCTCGATGGGCGGCTCCTCGATGCCCAGGTCGGCCACCCGCCCCAGTCGGAGCAATCGCCCGGCTATCTCCGCGACTTCCTCACGGGCAACGGAGAGCTCCACCTTCAAGGGGTCGTCGCGGGAGAGGAGCGTCGCGTTCCCCGTGGCTGCCGAGAGCGCCGCATGCGCCACCGGCGCCGCGAACACCGCACGGACGATCTTTCGCGGGGCGGTCCTCTCGACCAGGGCCGCGAGCGCACCGTCATACCCAATCCGCCCGTGGTCGATAACCAGCACGCGCGGGCAGAGCGCCTCGATGTCGTCCATATAATGGCTCGTGAGCAGGATCGTCGTGCCGTGTTGCGCGTTTAGCTTGCGCAGGAACTCGCGCACGCGCTGCTGGGAGACGACGTCGAGCCCGATCGTCGGCTCGTCAAGGAACAGCACCGCGGGCCGGTGGAGGAGCGCGGCCATCAGCTCCATCTTCATGCGCTCGCCCAGCGAGAGCTTGCGCACCTGCACGCCGAGAAGCCGCTCGACATCAAGCATCGCCGCGAGCTCGCCGACGGTCGTGCGGAAATCCGGGTCGCGCAAGCTGTACATCTCCTTGTGGAGCAGGAAAGTCTCCATCGCGGGCACATCCCACCAGAGCATGTTCTTTTGGCCCATTACGAGCGCGATCCGGCGCAGAAACGCCGGCTCGCGGCGCGCGGGGACGTGTCCTAGCACGGAGACCTCGCCGCCCGTCGGATAAAGCAGGCCGCAGAGCACCTTAAGCGTGGTGGTCTTCCCCGCGCCGTTGGGCCCCAGAAAGCCGACCACCTCCCCCGGCTCGATCTGGAACGAGACGCCATCGACCGCTCGCTTCTCCAGCGTTCGGCGGCGCACGAGGCTCCGAAGCGAGCCGCGAAGACCTGGCTCCTTGTGGT
>JACDAU010000189.1 GCA_013695265.1 Chloroflexia bacterium | reverse complement strand
GTCCGGCAACCACCCCAGCGGCATCGGGTGCCTCGACCATCGTGATAGCGGCGTGCTGCGCGGGATCCTCGGGGACACGCAGGTTCAGACCGCGCGCCCGTGCCTTGTTCACGAGGTCGCGCGTGAGGTAATCGGTCCGCTCGCGGATGCGGCGCACTCCGACCTCCTCGACAATCGAGAGGCCCCCGAGCGCGGTGTATGCGGTGGGGATGGACGGCGTGCCGTACTCGAACCGCACGGCGTCCTCCCGCAGATGCAACTCCGTGTTCTGAAACGAAAACTGCGCGTCGGCGGCGAACCAGCCCGTGACGGTCGGCTCAAGTGACCCGATCAGTTCCGGGCGCACCCACATATACGCCATCCCCTGCCCACCGAGCAACCACTTCAGCGAACCGCCCAGATAAAAGTCGGCGTCCAGGCTATGGACATCCACCGGTATCTGTCCCGCAGCCTGATAGCCGTCCACCAGGCAGAGCGCCCCCTTGCGATGCGCCATAGCCGCGATCGCGGCGACGTCCTGGATGTGGCCACTGGTGTATAGAACGTGCGATGTGGCAACCAGTGCGGTATGGTCGTCGATGGCCGCCTCCCAACGGTCGAGTGGCACCTGTATCCGCCCCTCGCTGGGGACGGTGACGACCTCTACGCCGAGCCGTTGCTTTGCGAGCCACTGGTGTGCGATCGTCGGGAAGTCCACGTCCGCGACGACGATCTTATTCCGCTCAGAGTGGTCCAGGCAGGAGGCAGCCATCGTAAGCGCGGTCGAGGCATTGGGCTGCAGCGCGACCTCCCCCCCGCGCGCGCCGATGACTCGGCCATACGCCGCGCGAAGCTCCCCGAGGCGGGGGATCCAGTGACTGTACCACGCCGCCGCGCCATACTCGTTCCACTCCTCCTGGAACTGCGCCAGACCCTGCATAGAGCGCCGGGAGAGCGCGCCAAGTGAGCAGGAGTTCAGGTAGGTCTTCCGCTCGAGGATCGGGAACTCGTCGCGGTATCCAAGCAAGTCCTCATGTACGCCGGGGATGGTCGTCGTCACAGTGCTTCTCCTTCGCTGTACGCCGCGTCCGCCCGAGACAAAAACTCCCGCAGAGCGGCGTTGAACGCGGCGGGATTGTCCAGGTTCGAGATGTGGCCGGCGTTGGGGATCTGGATGCAGCGTGAGCGGCAGATGCCAGCGTGCAGCTCCTCGGAGAGCGCGCGGGACGTGAGAGTGTCGTGCTCCCCCCACAACACGAGCGTCGGCACGGCGACGCGTCGGAGCAGTGGGCGGTAGTCCGGGCTCCAGGTCGCGGCGGAACTCTCCGCATAGACGCGTTTGTCCTTGCGTGCCATCTGTGCAATCGCGGCGGCGAGCTTCCTGGGATCCGGGTCCGGACGGAGGCAGGCCGGGATGCGCGCCTCGGCTATCTCGTGCATCGACAACTGCCGCAGGTCACGCTCTCGTTGTTTCATTCCCTCTTCCCATCCAGGAAAGGCGGCGAAGGTGTCGGCAAGGGTGAGCGAAAGGACGCGGTCCGGGTACGCGCTGTATGTTTCCAGCGCGACGACTCCGCCCATCGAGAGGCCGACCAGGTGGGTGCGCGAGATCTCCAGCGCGTCGAGCAGGCCCACGACATCCGCGGCGAACGCGGCACGGTCAATCGGCGCTTCCGGGATCTGGGACGCGCCGTGACCCCGAAGGTCCAGCGCGATGGCGCGGTGATCGTCACCCAGGTCACTGAGCTGTTCGCTCCACACCGCGTGGTCGGACCCGACGCCGTGCAGAAACACCACGGGAGAACCACGAACGCCCGCCGCATCGTACGCGATGCGCAAATCGTTCACTTCCAGAACGGGCATAAATGGCTCCTCCCTCGGGGCTGACGTCCACGATGGATTGTAGCCGAGAGCGCAGCATCAATACAGCGGACCGTCGGCCATAAGCGTTATGTCCTGTTTCTGGTAGTTTGGACCCGTGCCATACTCGGTCGAAACACGGGCACGACACGATGATGGGCGAGGCTGCAGCCCTTACGCCATCGGAGCGCTCTGCTGGCGGATCTCGCAGGCGAGGCCGGTCAGGTTCAGGCTCGCCTCATTGGTCCCCTCGATCACCACCGAGATGGGATGTGCTTCTGCGGCGATGTCGGTCGGGAACCACGGCCTGCCCTCGCGCACGACGATGAACAGTCCCCGCTCATTACCTACTGGCGAGAACATATCGGAGGCCTCCCCATATCGTGCGAGGTCGAACGCTCCGATGAGCCCATCGACCATTTCGGAAACATCGGGCACCGGCAGCCCGATCTCGCTCACACACAGCAGTTGCTGCGGACCGAACGCACCTGGGCTGTCGTCGGCAAGGGTATGGCGGGCTATGAGTTCGCCGATGTTGCCAGCGTGGTCGCGGAAGTAGATGCCCTCAGCATTCCAACCCTCAAAATAAAATAGGTCCTCGCCTGCCTGACTAAGCAACGGCGCGCGCTGCGCGAGCCACGCCTTCGCCTCTTCCATCGTGTGGGGCGGTATGTTGAACGCATAGTGATACATCGGGTCGCTCGCACCCATGGAGTGCGAGAACGTAAGCTGTGTCGTGCCCACGCCGAAGGTCACGAAACCCGACGCCTCGGTAAGGATCGGTAGCCCGAGATCCCGGCCGTAGAAAACCTTCAACGCATCGAGATGCCGCGTTTGAAGCACGAGATTGACTATTCTCAAGATCGCTTCCTTTCTACGTTGTCGTGACTCGCGGATGCTGCGTCTCGTCTGGACGAATAGGTCGCAGCCGCCTCACGCCATGGGTAACTGAAGGGGGCAGTCTACGATACTCGCGGGTGACAGTGCCCCCTGT
>JACDAU010000172.1 GCA_013695265.1 Chloroflexia bacterium | reverse complement strand
CACCCGCACTCCGCTGGCCTCAGCTTCGCGCCCCACCTCGGCGACCGCGGGCATCTCCTCGCGGCACGGCCCACACCAGGCCGCCCAGAAACTCAACCAGACCGGCTGCCCTCGAAGATCGGAAAGTCGAACGGATTCACCTTCGAGCGTTTGTACCTGAAACGCCGGCGCGGGCTGGTTCACCAGGGCCGAGGAGGTGCTCACTCCGCCGTCTCGCTGGACGAGGAGCCATATCAACCCTGCCAACATCAGGAGCACAAGGGCGCCTATCATAGCCAGGCCAACAACCACGCCGATGATGAGCGTCCGCCTCGAACGCCTGTCTGGTGTCGGCCTGGGGCTCGGCTTTCCGTTGTCGGCCGTACTTATCATTGACTATCAATCCCCTCATGCTTTTTTGTAACGGCTACAGTCCAGAATAGCTGTGGAGCCCGCCGAAGAACAAGTTGCCCAAGTAGGTCAGAAGCGTGGCGCCGAAGCCGGCAATCAACAGGACTGCGCTTATCAACCCTTGACGCTCACGCACGGCGCGAGAGTGAAGGTACGCCCCGTACAGCAGCCACGTGGCGAGCGTCGCACTCTGCTTGGGATCCCAGCTCCAGTACGCCCCCCACGCCACCCAGCTCCACCACGACCCGAGGAGAAGCACCGTCCCAAGCATCGGAAAGCTCAGCATCACCGCGCGATATCCCAGGTCGTCCAGTGTGCCGAGGTCGGGCAAGCGGCGACTAGTGTGCCCAGTGCGACGCCGTATGGCGAGTTGGGCGAGGAAGAGGCACGCAGCCACGAACGCGACGCCGTTTGCGCCGTACGCAATCACTGCGCACCCAACGTGCAGGCCGAGGATCAGTCGGTTCTGCAAGGCGGGCACGGGCGGTGTGATCTCTGATGGGAGCGTGCCGGCGTACAAGAGCACACCGAGCACAAGCGTAAGCACGGGGGGAAGAAGGGCGTTCGCGTTGCGCCGCAGCAGCAGGAAGATCGCCAGGGCGCCCCATGCAAACGCGATGGCGAACTCGTACTGATTGGCGTATGGCGGCCTGCCCGCGGCGAGCCCCCGTGCGGCGATGGACACGGTCAGCGCAAGTAAGCCCAGACATCCCAGCGCGTACGCCACGCCGGTGGCGCTCCATGCCGAGACGTAAGATTCCGCGTGACGTGCGTGTTTTGCATGTGTGGGTGCAGTCTCAGAGCCGACCAGCCCCGCCCAACCGAGTATCAACCCAACGGCGAGAATCGCACCCGCAACAAAGTATCCGTACAGCGAGAGCCGCGCGAGTGTTTCTGAACTCATATCATCCCTTTCGCGCCATCACGTCGTGCCCGCTCTGGTTGGCCGCACGTTCCGACGTGACTGCGGTTCGCACGGCGACCACTGCCCGCGCCGTTGCCCGTTCCCGGCCCATTGGCCGACCAATAATGGCTCGCAGGGTGATCTCGCTCCCACTCTCCACCTGATGGACGACCAGCCGCGCTGCCCGGTATGGGCGGGCGAAGACGTAGAGCGTGCCGACGAGCGTGAGGATCGCGCCGCCCCAAACGAATCCCACGGCCGGGTTCTTCGTCACATGCAGGCCGCTGTACTGGATCGGACCCTCAAAGCGCACGTCCAGCCCCGCAGCAGCGACGGACCGGCCCAGCGGCGCATCGACCTCCGCGAGAGGCACGCGACGTTCGGTTCCCGCACGATAAACCCGCACGCGTACGGAGCCAGGCGGCACTGCACGGTCGGACTCGTCTGCCCTCGGCGCGAGCACCTCCAAATCGTACCCGTCCACGGATGCGTGGCCGGCTGGTCTGTTCTCGGAATCGCGGCTGAGCAGCGGGATACCCCCCGTGAGCAGTGTCCGTCCGTCCGCGTCCGTAACTCGCAAACCGGCAGCTTGGCCGAAAAATGCCTGATGGATACGCACTCGGTTGTACGCCAACGGGGAATTGACACGGAGTTGAAAGCGCTCACGCACAGGCCGCCCATCCTTGAGGAGGGTGAGCTCCGTGAGATAGTCCTTGGGAACCGCGCCTCCAGGATAGCGGGTGTTCGTGAAGCCGTCGTTGCGAACCGCGAGGCCTGTGCCGTGTCCGATCTCAACCGTGGCACCCTCGGCAACCGCGATGGCCGGCTCCTGCCAGCCGGTCAGACGCCCAATCGCAGCCGCAGCAAGTAGCACCACGAAGCCGAGATGGGCTGCCGCGCTTGCGAGACGCTGAAACCGGTTCCGCTCTGCTCGTATATGCACCGCGCCCATCGTCTCTGTGGTGCGGATGGTGTAGCCCGCGGACCGCAGCGCGTCAGCGACCCGGCTGGCAGCGACCTCTGGGGAGTGGTGAGAAGCAAGCCTTGCGACCGCGAGAATCGCCACCGGATCGCGGCCGTCTGGGGCCGCCAATCGCGCTCGCCGGACGCGTGGCTCCAAACGGCTGGCTAGATACACGCCGCAGCAGAGGGCGAGCGTGCAGAGCAGGAGCCGAAACCACCAGGCGGTGTACACCGCGAACAGAGAGAGGGAGTCGAGCAAGGTAACGGCTGGCCCCAGGACCAGTCGTTGCTCCTCGACCCACGCCACATAGGCG
>JACDAU010000415.1 GCA_013695265.1 Chloroflexia bacterium | reverse complement strand
TTTTTGAGCCGTTCTTCACGTCCAAACCGCAGGGGCAGGGCACCGGACTCGGCCTGAATACCGTGTGGCGCATCGTCACCAAGGAGCACGCGGGCATTATCACGGCGGTCTCCGAACCCGGGCGGACGGTCTTTCGGGTCAGGCTGCCGATCATAAGCCGTCCCGGAAGCGAGGTAGTGGCTACCTAACCAGCTTTTCTGCGTAAGCCGGAACGGGTGAGTACCCAATGCCGCCCATCGTGCCTGATCAACGGGTGGAAAGCAGAGGCGTGGACCTTGGCTGAGGCAGCCCTCCAGTCCGCCTCAGCACGAAGTAGAGCTTCCCGCCACGTTCCAGCGGAAGTTGTAATTGCCCTTCGTACCGGGCGGGGCGCTCGCATCATCACGGCCGGCAGGACCAGAACCGTCTGTCGCTACCGACTCCCTGGCTTCCCATCGGGTAACCCGCGTCTGCCTGACTTGATCGCATCCCTGGTGGTGGGGACGTTCTGCTGTTAGCGCATCGCGATCGCGAGCACCCGGTCCGTGTCGGCCGGGGATACCTCGTTTGTGACGACCAGTACCACGCGCTTGCCCGAGCGACGGATGCGAACACTGGCATCCGCGCCGTCGAGACTTAGTGCGCCCTGGCTCTTTTTGTAACCCTGGCCGAACACATTCTGGTTCAAGCCAGCCTGGAGAGCGGCGAGTGCTACGGTGAACTCAGACGCGTCCGCCTCAGTGTCCCATACACTCTCCCACACCAGCGCACTGCCTGCCTCCCCGCTTTTCGGTGCGTATACTGCGTAGCTGTCGCCACCCCATCCGGTGGCGGCCTGTTTCAGGAAGGGCGCCTGCACCGCTCCCTGACTCAGCAGAATCAGAGTCCGGTACTCACCAAGCGTGTCGGAACGCAGCTTCTTCCAGCCGTTTGGGAGCGCCGACAGGGGGTTGACCGCCTCTACGATCACCGGACGCTCGCGCGCGAAGTACTTCTCGGGGTGCAGTATCTGCTCCGTGCTCTCCGGCGGACGCTTGTACGCAGAATCTACTTGCTGCCAGCCACCTCGTGCGTGTAGTTTTTTGACCCACTCCGTGCCCTGCACATAGGGGAAGTACACGGTCAGACCGTACAACGGCGGCCCCTGCTCGTAGCCACTGTACGCAGACGAGGTCAGGATCGCCTCAACGGCAGCTTCCTGGAGAGCCGCCTGGGAGATCTTGTGCTTGCCCTGGTACTGGGACTCCGACAGCATGGCGTCGCCCTCGATCAGCGCCGCCGTTGCGAGCGACCGGTCCGAGTTCTTCACGGCGGGGTCCGTAAAGCGCTTGAGGTTGTGATGTTGATCCTGCAAGGCGTGGGTGAGTTCATGCGCCATCGTGCTCTGGGCCTGGCCGTCCATGTCAGCTTCGTCACCAACAACGAACAGCCGCCTGGCGTCTGGCTCATACATGCCGAGCACGTAGTCGCCCGTGTCCTGCTCGATAAGCTTGCGGAAGTTGGTGCGTGCCGAGGTGAAGCCGAAGGCGACCATCGTCTTCTCCTCCGCCGTGCGCTCGCTCACGGTCCAGTATTGCTTGTTCTGCATCTTCGTGCGTCGGGAGAAGTCGTCGCGCGAGATGAATCGGATGTCGACGGCACCACTGGCTTGCAAGCCGCGGATGTTCTCCACATCGCGCAGGATACTCATGATCTTTCCGCGCACCCGCTTCGGCACGGGCGTGCCCTGGGGTGCGGCGGCCGTGGGCCGGGCCTTTGCGCGCGGCTTCGGTGCGACCTGAATGCGTGGCTGCACTTGGCGAGCGGGTGTATAGGCACCCATCTTTGCGGCGCGCTGGTCATATTTATACGCCCCAAACCCGCCAACCGCCAGGAGCACGATGAGGATGACGCTACGCACTTTCCGATACCTTTCTGATCAGCGGTGACTTGAATCCTCGCAGGTAGTCCACAACGAGTAACCGTCTGCGAATCGTTACCCAGTACTTATGTACTACGCTGCAGCTTGCCATACCCAGACGCCAGTGTTAGTATATGCATTAGAGCAACGAGATCCTGTGATTTGTCTCATTTATGGTTTGACTGGACCTTCCAGTGCGGACCGGTGGGCTTACTGGCAGTACGAATGGCAACACGGAGGCCGAATTGAGACTTTCCAAATCCATCACGGTACGACGGCAGATTGCTGCGGCCCTGTCCCTGTTTCTCGCCTTCGGTGACATCATCAGCACGGAGCTGGGGCTGCGTGCTGGGATGATAGAGGCCAACGCGCTGCCCTCATACATACTCCGGACGTACGGCAAGCTGCCCATGTACAGTCTCCGCTTTGCCGTCGGCGTCTTCGTGCTGGTTACGGTCATCAAACTCTCCGCCCGATATCCAAGGGTGTGGAGGTCGGTGTCGATCTCCAACTGGCTCGCCGCCATAGTCGTTTCCATGAACTTGCTCCAGCTCCTGCTCGTGTAGCTACTTCCCACCTGAGATTTGCGACAGCGTGTTCACGATACCTGGGATCGATGGCCCTAGCAGGACGACGAAAAGCGCGGGGAAAATGAAGAACACCATTGGGAAGATGATCTTGATCACCGCCTTGTGCGCGAGCTCCTCAGCCTTTTGGCGCCGCCGGACCCGCATCTGCTCCGCCTGTATCGAGAGCGTCCTGCTGATGCTCATGCCGATCTCGTCAGCCTGAACGATCGCGCTGGTGAAGAGTTGGACCTCCTGCACCTTCACCCTGCTGGCGAGGGCGCGGAGCGCGTCGCGTCGGCTCTTGCCCAACTTCATCTCACCCAGCACGGTCGAGAATTCGCGGCCCAGCTCGTTGTCCCACTTCTGGACCACCTCGAGCATCGCAC
>JACDAU010000101.1 GCA_013695265.1 Chloroflexia bacterium | reverse complement strand
CCTGAAGCCCTTCAACTCTCGCACTGGCCGAGCTGCACGCCCGTATCGCTGATGGATGTAGAGCTGGACAACCTCGTCGCCGGGACGCTCACCAGTGTTCGTCACCTCCACGGACACGATGAGCCTCTCTCCCGGCAGGAGGCGGTCCCGATCAAGGGTCAGACGATCGTACGAGAATCTGCCGTAGCTCAGACCGTACCCGAACGGAAACAGCGGCGTGCTTGCCTCGTCCCAGTAGCGTCGATCTTGCCTCTCGGGCTCGTGCGAGGTGGTGTGCCCGTAGAGCATCGGCACCTGCCCGACTGTGCGCGGCCACGTAAAGGGCAGTTTGCCGCCAGGGACAGCGGCACCGAAGAGCAGGTTTGCGACAGCAGCGCCACCCTGCGTGCCAGGGTACCAGATGTCAAGGATCGCGGGCACCCTGTCGACCGCCCAGCGCAGATCAAGTGGTCGACCGTTCATGACCAGTACTACTACGCAGCGACTCACGTCGCTGATTACCTGCAGGAGCTCGAGCTGGCGGCCCGGAAGCTCCAGCGACGAGCGCGACGCCGCCTCGCCGATCATGTTCTGCCACTCGCCCACGACGACCACGGAGACATCGGATGTCCGCGCGATCTCCACCGCACGGTGTAGCTCCGCCTCGTCGTCAAAGTCCTCCGGATCCTCCGGCGCATTGCCGCCGAACATGTCGAACATCGAGGGAAAGGCCCGCTTGGCGGACCGGATGCCGGGTGCGTACGCCACCGTCGCCCGATCGCCCACCTTCGCGGTAATGCCATCGAGCACTGTTATCGTCTCGTCGAGATCAAACGCGAAGCACCAAGGTCCCAACGTGTCCCGCTTCGAGTCCGCGAGCGGACCGATCACAGCTATTGAGCTGATTGATTCGATGTCGAGTGGCAAGAGATTGCCCTCGTTGCGCAGGAGTACCGCTGAACGTTCGGCCGCGCGGCGGGCCACCTCGCGGTGCGCGGGGTCATTCAGTACCTGCTGCGCACGCTGCTCGTCGACGAACGGCTGGTCGAAAAGCCCCAGACGCAGCTTGACCTCCAAAATGCGCTGGACGCTAGCGTCGAGCGTCGCCTCTGCGATCCGCCCGTCCGCTACCGCGGCAGGCAGATGCGCATAGGCTGGATCGGCAATCGCCATCTCCATGTCGCAGCCCGCATTCAGCGCCCGAACTCCCGCGTCGGCCCAGTCCTTCGCGAAGCCGTGTGTCTTGAGATTACGAACCGCATTGGCGTCGGAAACGACCCACCCCGCGAATCCCCAAGTCTTTCGCAGCACCTCATCGAAGAGCCACGGATTGCCGGTGGCCGGCACGCCGTTGAGCGACATGTACGCGGTCATCACGTTGCCGGCGCCGGCGTCCAGGGCGGCCTTGAAAGGCGGAAAGTAGGTGTTCCACAGCTCGTAGTCGGAGACGTTTACCTCGTCGTAGTCACGACCGCCGAGCGCAGCGCCGTAGCCAGCGAAGTGCTTTGGTCCCGCGATCACGCGCTCCGGCGTGCCGATCTCTTCCCCCTGAAAGCCACGCACCTGTGCTGCGGCGATTGCAGACCCGAGATACACATCCTCGCCGGCCCCTTCAACGATGCGCCCCCAGCGGGGATCGCGGGCGACGTCAACCATTGGCGCGAATGTCCAATGAATACCAACGGCGCGCGCCTCCCCCGCGGCGACCGCCTGCCCACTCTCGACCGTTTCCGGATCCCACGAGGCTGCCATCGCGATCGGCACAGGCAGGATGGTCCGAAGGCCGTGGATCACATCGAACCCGAAGAGCACCGGGATGTTGTGGCGGTTGCCCGCCAGCGCGAGCCGCTGCAGCCGGTTGGTCTCAGAAGGCTCCTGTACGAAGAGCAGGGCTCCAACCTCACCCCGGGCGAGCGCCGCCTCGACGTTGTCAGGCTGGTTGGGCATGGGCAGGACATCGGGATCGTCCGTCGGTGTGTCCAGTATGGAGCCGAAGTAGAAGTACTGGGTCAGCTGCCCCGCCTTCTCTTCAACGGACATCTTGGCGAGCAACTCGCGAGCCTGCACCGACACGTCCCGGCGATCTACTTGTCCGCTCATGGTTCGGCCCTCCTCTGGCGAGTGCGGCTGCAAGTCGACGCAAGCACATCGAGGCTTCCGATGTCCTGCGCGCAAAGAGGCGATGATACCCGCATCGTGACGTTTCGGCTGAGGCGAGCAAGAACTTGGCCATTACGTCGGGGCAGTGCCGGTTCAACAGATCGACCGCAGGGCCACAGGTACTGGGCGGCGGTAGTGCACCGCCTGGACAATCAAAAGGAGACACGCCTGATACCTCTTCCGGCAAATATCCTGCGATGTGATCTGGTAGGAGGTGGGTGGTATGAAGGCGTTGGGGATCCCGTGGGGCGAGTCGGAACCCAAAGGCAGGTACAAGGGTGCCAGGACCGCGTACGCGGCGAAGCGGTAC
>JACDAU010000100.1 GCA_013695265.1 Chloroflexia bacterium | reverse complement strand
CCAGCGGGATCCTGGCGAGACCAGCGTAGAGACGTCATATATGACGTCTCTACAACCTTGCCGTCGCCCAGTCCCCTCCCGATCCCGTGCTAAAATGGACTGTCGCGCAGGTCCGGCTCGGCTTCCTCGTCGTCTCCCTCCGTGTCGGCGACCGTGCGCAGCCGCAACTCCGCAGCGTCCAGCACGGCGTCGCACCGCCCGACGAGCGCCGAGGCCTCCTCATAACACGTCAGCGCCTCGTCGAGCGAGAGGCCCCCCTCGTCCAGCCGCGTGATCAATTCCTCCAGGCGCGTGTACGCCTGCTCGAACGTCAGTTCCGTCTCAAGCGACATCGCGCCCCTGCCTCTCTATCGCCGTGACCCGCGACCACACCGTGCCGTCCGCGAGCCGCGTTATCAATCCTTCCCCCTCCGCGAGCGCCGCAGCGCCCCGGACGGGCGTGCCGTCCTCGTGCGTCACCGCCGCGTACCCCCGTCGCAGCACGCCCGCTGGGTCAAGCGCGCGGAGGCGATCCGCCTGACCCCCCAGCCCACTGCGCCGCAGTTGCACCGCGTGGGCCAGCCTGGTGCGCGCGCCATCGTGGAGAAGCACCAGTCGCTCCCGGTGGCGCGCCAGGGTGTCCTCGGGCGAGAGGCGTGCCAGGTGGCCCCGCATGTGCCGCACGTCCATCCGCATCGTGTCCACCTGCTCACCCATCCGGGCGTCGAGGAACTCCCGCGCGCCCCGCAGTGCCGTGCTCAGTTCCGCGATGTTCGGCGCAACCAGCTCGGCGGCGGCCGATGGCGTCGGCGCGCGCAGGTCAGCGACGAAGTCCGCGATCGTATAGTCCGTCTCATGTCCGACGCCGGAGATCACCGGCACCGGCGAGGCGAAGATCGCGCGCGCGACCACCTCCTCGTTGAACGCCCACAACTCCTCCATGGAGCCACCACCGCGCGCCACGATGATGACGTCCACGAGCGCCCGTCGGTACAGGCTCTGGATCGCGGCGGCGACCTTCACCCCCGCACCATCTCCCTGGACCGCCGTGTGTGCGAGCACGACCTCCGCCAGCGGATAGCGGCGGTTCAGCACCGTGAGCATGTCTTGCAGCGCAGCGGCCTGCTGGCTGGTGACAATCCCGATTGTCGTGGGAAAGCGCGGAAGCGGCCGCTTGCGCTCCACGTCGAACAGCCCCTCCTCGTCCAGCCGGGCCTTCAACGCCTGGAACGCCAGCTCCAGCCTGCCCACACCCTCGGGCTGCACCAGGTCAACGTAGAACTGCACCCTTCCGGTGTCTTGCCAGAGCGAGACGCGGCCGTGGGCGATGACGGCCAATCCGTTGCCGAGCGGGGTGCGGACGCGCGCGACGTTCGACCGCCAGATCGCGCACGGCATCTGCGCTGTTCCATCCTTCAGCGTGAAGTACACGTGGCCCTTTGCCGACTCGCTGAAGTTGGTGATCTCGCCCTCGACCCACACGTCCGACACTATCGGGTCGAGCGCGAACAACTCACCGAGGTACTGGTTCAGGCCCGAGACGGTCAGTAACTGCACGGCACAGCCTCTGAACGAGCAATGAGTGGTGCTCCCAACTCATTGCTCATGACTCATTGCTCGTTGCTTCCGCAGTGTCTACCAGCATCAACTCCGTGCCATACTCGACCGCCTGGCCGTTCTGCACCAGCACCTCGACGACCCTGCCGGCGATCTCGGTCTCGATGTTGTTCATCACCTTCATCGCCTCGACGATCCCCACCGTCTGCCCCGGCGCGATGATGTCGCCTACCTGAACGAACGGCTCCGCGCCCGGTCTCGCAGCGCTGAAGAAGCTGCCGACGATCGGCGACGTGATGGGCAGCACCGACTGGCCGCCTGGCTGTGGTGAAGACGCCGCGCCGCCGGCTGGGGCTGATAGCTGCGGCACGGGTTGGGCGGCGGCGGCTTCGGCGGGCGCGCTCTTTATGAACAGCCGGGTCTCACCGCGCTCGATGCGTAGCTCCGTGACGCCGCTCTCACTCACCAGTTCGATCAGCTCGCGGAGGCCGTCGTCCAGCAGTCCGGTAAGGTCCAGCTCGCTGCCTTTCTGCTCGTCGTTCATCAGCCGCTAGCCCACGCGCTCGATGTAGCTGCCGGTCCGGGTGTCCACCTTGATAACGTCGCCCTCGTTCACGAAGAGTGGCACCTGCACGGTCGTGCCGGTCTCCAGCGTCGCTGGCTTGTTGCCGCCGGTGGCAGTGTCCCCGCGAAACCCTGGGTCCGTCTGCTTGATGCGCAACTCGACGGACGTGGGCATCTCGACGTCAATCGGTTCCTCGTCGTACATCAGGAGGTCAATCGTCATCCCCTCCTTGAGGTACTTCACGACCTCGCCCAGCAGGCGCGTGTTCAGCACTGGCTGCTCGAACGTTTCGGTATCCATGAAGGTGTAGTTATCGCCGTCGTCGTACAAGAACTGCACGACGCGCCGCTCCAGCCGGGCCTGCTCAAACTTGGAGCCGGATTGAAAGCTGCGCTCTGTCGTGGAACCGGTGCGCAGGTTGCGCATCTGGACCCGGACGAACGCGGAGCCTCGGCCCATCTTCACGTGCTGAAAGTCGAGCACCTTCACGAGCTCGCCGTCGACCACCACCGTGTTGCCCTTGCGCAGGTCTCCGCTTGAGATCATGTCTGTGCCTATCCTTCATTACAAAGCAGGCGAGGCAACCCGCCCCGCTCGATGTTCCTTTGTCTTTGGCTCAGAGCACCGGCCCCTTCGCCGCGTGGTTCAACGACTCATACCCGTCTGCCGTGACGACAACGGTGTCCTCGATGCGCACGCCGCCCCAGCCGCTGAAGTACAAGCCAGGCTCGATGCTCACCACCATCCCCGCGTCGAGCGTGTCCTCGCTCTCTTTATGCAGGCTGGGCGGCTCGTGTACATCCATCCCGACCCCGTGGCCGAGGCTATGGCTGAACTCCTGCTCGTACCCGGCCTCCTTGAGCAGATCCCGCGCGACAGCGTCCGTGTCCTTGCACGACACCCCAGCCCGCACAAACTCCTTGGACGCGTCGTGCGCCCGCAGCACAAGATCGTATATCTCCCGGTAGCGTTCGTCGGCTCGGCCGAGGCAGAACGAGCGGGTCATATCGGAGCAGTACCCCTCATACCGCGCGCCCATGTCGATTACGACTGGGTCACCGGTGTTGATCGGCGTGTTTCCCGGTTCGTGATGCGGACGAGCGGCATTGGCGCCCGCGGCGACGATCGTTGGGAACGACGCACCCTCTGCGCCCAGCTCCTCCATGACCTCTTCCAGCGCCCGCGCGACCTGGCGTTCCGTCATGCCGGGGCGCAGCGCGGCAGTCACACGGCCATAAGCATCGTCCGCTATCTTTCCGGCACGGCGCATGGTCTCTAGCTCTGTCTCACTTTTGCGGATGCGCATCTCCTCGACGATACCCTTGACCGGCGTCAACTCGCCGCCGTCCTCGATGTTCTTTTTAAGATCCTCGTAGAAGCTGTACAGGGTGAAGTCGCGCTCGAAACCTAGACGCCGCACGCCCCACTGGATGAGCTTCTCCGGCAGGAGTTTTTTCGATCGGCCACGAAGCTCGACCACTTCGATGTCAGCGTCCGAGTGCGCCGCCTCCGCCGTCGCCAGGTCGGTATACAGCGGGCTGACGATCAGCGCTGCACGATCGCTTGTCACGAGCACCATGCCAGCGCTCTCGCCGATCGCGCCGTCTGCCGCGGTATAACCGGAGACGTAGCGCCGGTTGGCAGGGCCTAAAATGAGCAGGCCGTCCAGGTCGCGCTCGGCGACAACCTCGCGCACTTTCTGGACGCGGCGTGCGTAATCCGTTGTTGTGTCTTGGATCATAGGGGTACTCCTCCGGGCAGTCCGGTGCGAGCGGCATTATAGCACAGTTATTTGCGCCGGAACCGGCGGAGCACGGTCCCCAGGATGGTGAGCCCGGCGGATGCTCCCGCGAGCAGGCGGATCGCCCCACCGAGCCCCAGACCCTGACGCCAGATGCGGAGCCGCAAGATGATGATCTCCCGCATCGCCTGGAGCACGACCGACGGTTTCGCGCCGGTCGAGGTGCCGGCCTGCCGCGGATAGTGCGTGACCCCCACCTCGATCAGGGAGGCGCGCCGCATCCGCGCGAGCGACTGCATCTCCAGGTTGATGAGCGCCCCCGGTGAGCGCAACTCGAGCCCGTGCACGAAGTCCGCGCGGAAGATCTTGAACCCACAGTCAAGGTCGCGCAGATGGATATTGAAGAGCACGCGCGCGGCCAAGTGAAAAATCGCCGCGTTGAGCTTTCGGTGTGGCGGGTCCTGGCGGTCAAGCCGGTACCCGGCCACGATGTCGTAGTGGTTGATGTAGGGGAGCAGCAGGGAGATGTCGCCCAGGTCGAACTGCCCATCGGAGTCCATGCACATGATCCACTCCCCCCGCGCCTCGGCAAAGCCGCTACGCCACGCGGAGCCGTAGCCCCGGTTGTGCGGGTGATGCACGACGCGGATGCGGCTGTCTCGGCCCGCAAGGTCGTCTGCAATCTGCGGAGTGGCGTCGACGCTCCCGTCGTCCACAATCACCATCTCCCAGTCGGGAATGTTCTCGTTGAGCACCGCGATGCTGCGGCCCACCACGCGCTCGAGGTTGCCTTCCTCGTTGCGCGCGGGCAGGATCATCGAGAGTTTCCCTGTTATCGTCGGCACAGCTGACACTCCTTTCGGACAAGCATCACTTGTTGCCACTGAACAGGTAGACCACCGCCCCGAAGAGCACGAGACTCCAATACGTGATCGTGCGATCGAGCAGCGCGACCGAGCCAGCAAGACCGGCATCGTTGATAACCGGCAGCAGAACGGTGACGATCGCCGCCTCGACGACGCCGAGGCCGGCTGGGGTAAACGGGACGGTCGTCAGCAGCGAGGCCGCGAGCGCGATGAAGATCACGAGCGGCAGATCGCCGGGCAGCGCGAATCCAACACCCAGCGCGGCGCACACGAACCAGAGTCGCGTGCTCTCCAGAATCCATATCAGCGCCGTGAGGAGGAGGATCCACGCGGGACGCCGCCGGTATGCGAGCAGCACGCCCTGCTCCATGCGCTCGTAGTATGGCCGGACTCGCACGGGCAGCACGCGCGCGACCCAGGATCCAATGTAGCGTAGCACGAAAAGCCCGCTGATGCTCAGAATCGCAAGCCCGGCCCCGAACGCGATCAGCGTCCCAAAGTTGGGCGGCAATTTTTCACGAAACGCGAGCAGCCCGGACACGAGCAGGAGCGAAAAGAGGGCACCGACATCGGCAATTCGTTCCGCGAGTATAGTGCCCATCGTCTTGGAAAACGAGACGTTCGCGTTGCGCTTCAACAGGAAACCGCGATAGCCGTCCCCGAGCTTGGCGGGCAGTACGGAGTTTGCGAACCACGACAGAAATATGATCCGCAGGAGCGTCGGCGTTGGTGGTGTTTCCCGCTCATAGCCAACGTTGCTCAACACCTGCTTCCAGCGGAGTGTGCGGACAATAAACGTCGAGTAGTACGCGAGGAGGCCCAGCAAGTACAGCAGAGGGTTTGCCTGGCGCATGTTCGCCCACACCTGCGCGAATGGAATGTCCTGCTGAGCGAAGATATACGCGATGATCGCAAACGATATCGCGAACGAGATCAGTGTCCGCGGCCGAAGCAGTTGCTTGCCCAGAGAAAGACCGGAGCCCTCATCAGTGGAGGTGGGCACCACCATGACCGGTGCCGATTCGCCGTGCTGTGGCAATGATGGAGTATCAGCCATTGGCACGTTCTACAGCGCGGCGCGCGGCAAGGAGTGAGCGCCCTGCCCGCCCGCGCGGCAACCACTGAATTGTCTGTGCCAACCGGAAGCCTCCCCCGCGTTCGGCCCGCAACCTGCGTGTCGACGCGGGGCCGCGAAATTATAGCACGCACCATGGCAACAGCAAAGGCGCGTGCACGGCTCGGAGTAGACTTGCGCCAAATAGCTGCGTCCTCTCCTGCCCGCGCGTACGCGAAGAAAAGGGGAGGTATTGGGCATCTTGCACAGTCCATGCCGACTTTGTTGTGGAGTCTATCCTAGGGACCGGTGTCAGTAGTGACATACCATACACGGGTAGTCTCGGATTGACCCATATCTCAGATAAAGGAGTGTTCTATGCCCGAAACGTTGACCAGTGCGTGGGATTCCGCGCAGCAGCTCCCAGTAAGTGTTCCCGGCACCCTGTGGGTATTGCTTGGCGCCTTTCTTGTCTTCCTGATGATCCCGTCTATCGGCATGCTCGAAGCGGGGCTTACCCGCCGCAAGAACTCGTTGCACGGTCTGATGAAGAGCCTCTCGGCGGCAGCGGTCATGATCGTGATCTTCACCGTCGTCGGTTTCGGCCTCGCCTTCAGTGACGTTTCCATTGGCGGCATCATCGGTGATCCGACGAAGTACCTCTTCGGCGGCGACCCGAACACGGCCTGGCCAAACGTCTTCGGTGCGGACGGTCCCATCTCCGGCGTGCCAACGCTCACGTATGTTCTGTACCAGATGATGTTCGCGGCCGTGACGCTGGCGCTGATCGGCGCGGGAGTGCCGGAGCGGATGAAGTTCTCCGCCTGGTTACTGTACTCGGTGTTCTTTGCGCTGGTCCTGTACCCACTCATCGCGCACATGGTGTGGAGCTTCAACGGTCTCTTCGGCAACATCGGCAGCGCGGGCAACATCGGTGACGCTTTCGGCGCTCGAGACTTTGCCGGTGGCATCGTGGTACACGCCCAAGCGGGCTTTGCGGGGCTCGCGGTCA
>JACDAU010000095.1 GCA_013695265.1 Chloroflexia bacterium | reverse complement strand
CGCCTCCCGCACTTCCTCTGGCCGCATGATGCGGGAGATCATCGCGATCGTCAGGATCCCCACGGGGATATTGATGTAGAAGATCCACGGCCAGCCGAGACTGCTATCAACGAGGAGCCCGCCCATGGTGGGGCCGAGCGTGGGCGCGAGGAGCACCGGGATGCTGACGAACGCGGAGCTCGCGGCGCGCTCTGCAGGCGGAAACGCGCCGAACGAGATCGAGGTTGCGAGGGGGAGGAGCATCCCGCCGCCGATGCCCTGCAGCACCCGGAACGCGATGAGTACCGTGCCACTGCCCCGGTCGCTGGCGATGGTGGGAGAGAGTCCGCACAGCAGGCTGCCGAGCGTGAACACCGCGAGCGAGAAGATGAACATCCGCTTCAGGCCGAGCCGGTTGCTGAAGTAGCCGGCCGCAGGAATCACTGCGGCCCGCGCGAGGAAGTACGCCGTGATAACCCACTGGATCGTACTGATGTCCGCGTCCAGGGAGCGCTGCATCGCGGTGAGCGAGACGTTCACGATGGTGTTGTCCAGCACCGCCATGAAGGGGCCGAGCTCGGCGGTGAGCGCGACGGCGTACTTGTACGGGATTCTCACGAAGCCTGTTTTTCCGTTTCGGCAGCGGTGAGCGGGAACTGTTTGAGCGACGGCGCCTCCGGACGGTCCAGTCGCGCGGTGTGTCGCGTGCGTCGTCACTGGTTCGGGGCGTTGCTCCCTCGGTTAGTGGCGCGTGCACGAACCGCCCCCAATTGTACCCGCCATCCAAGGCGGTAGCACCGATCACGCAACCATGTCTCCTGCCGGATACCGCGCGAACCAGGCGTCGTCAGGACATCCACACCGCTACATCTCCGCGCGAGCACCCGCCGCCCAGTTCGCGGACGCCATCGTACTGTTGACAGTATGACCCGAATGGCGTAAATTGTTCGATATACATACATGCCAGTACATATATATCGATAGGAGGTAACATGAAGTATCCGACCACATTCGAACTGCCGACGACGGACGGCCTGACCGGGCTGCTGACCACTGCGTACTTCCGACATCTGTTGCGCGACGACCTGCTGCCGCGCGCGCAGGCATCCGGCGACCCGCTCACCGTCTTCTTGTTTGACCTCGACAGCTTTCTGGCGGTGAACCGCGACCACGGCCGCGAGGCCGGCGATCAGGTCCTCACCGCAGTCACTGCCGCACTCAAGGACACAACGCCCGAAACAGCAATGCTCGTGCGCTACGGTGGTGACGAGTTCGGCGGCGTGCTGCCGGATACCCGGCTCGACGACGCCTTTACGCTTCTGGAGGCATTCCGCAGGCGCGTGGCGGCACTTACAATTGAGGGACACCCGCAGATACAGATCACCTGCTCTGCCGGGCTGGCTGCGTTTCCCGCGCACGGCAGGACGGACGTGGAGTTGATGCGCGAGGCGGACCAGGCGCTATACGTCGCGAAGACGACGGGGCGCAACAAGGTCGCCCTTCCCCTCGGCGACAGCCGCATGGTGACAAAGACGAGCTACTACACGACGACGCAACTGGAGCGGCTTGCCGAGCTCGCGAAGAAGCTCCGGCGCAACGAGGCGAGCCTGCTCCGCGAGGCGCTCGACGACACGCTGCGCAAGTACACCGATCAGCCAAACACGACTCTTGTCACCTGAGCACTCGCATCGGGACCGAGACGGACCACAGACACATTCCCGAATACGGAAGGAGGAGTCGTGAGCACGCAGGAGATGCCGCCCATACTCGCCGGGATCGACCTGGAGGAATGGATGCGGGAGGCACTGGCCGAGGCGGAAGCCGCCGGGCTCGCGGGCGAGATGCCCATCGGCGCGGTGCTCGTCGTCGAGGGGAAGATCGCGTCCCGAGGGCACGTACACCGGGAGCGGGCGCGCAGTCAGCTCGCCCACGCGGAGATTCGTGCGCTCCTTACGGGCGGGGAGTTGCTATGGGCGCACTACCGAGACGCCGTGCTCTTCACCACCGTCGAGCCATGTCCGATGTGCCTCGGCGCGGCCGTGATGGCGGACGTGCCGCACATCGTCTTCGCCGCGCACGATGCTGCCGCTGGCTCCGGGCGGATCGTGGAGACAGTCCCGTATGTCCGGCGGCACATCAAAGCATACATCGGCGGCGTGCTCGAGGCGGAGTCGCACGCCGTGCTCGAGCGGTTCGATCCAGGGTTGTTGCAGTACATCCGAACCGGGTGCTCACGCGTCGATCCCGCCGATCCATTGCCGAATCGCGCGGCCCCGACGGCCCCGTCCTCGTGAGCCGGGGCGCCCGCAGCCAATCGTTGGTGCTCATCGCGCCGGAGCAGATGGAATGGGTGGAGCGGGACCTGCCGCCCATCGGGGAGCGCGATGTGCTCGTCGAGACGCGCGCGGGTGCGATCAGCATCGGCACGGAGCTCCCTCTTTATCGCGGTGTGGCGCGCTCCAGCGCGCCGGCCCGCTACCCACGGATGACCGGGTATGAGAGCGTGGGGGTCGTGGTGGCGCGCGGCGCTGCAGTGCATCGCGTGCGCGAGGGCGACCGCGTCGTCAGCACGTACGGCCACCAGACCCGCGCCGTAGTCCCCGCAAGCCGGGCCGCTGTCGTGCCCCCGGATGTCGACGACGAACTGGCTGTACTGCTCGTCCTCAGTGGCGATGTCGCGACCGGCGCGCGGAGACTAGGAGCGGCGCTGCGCGAGGCGGTGCTCGTGACGGGCGCGGGAGAGATCGGCCTCTTGGCTATCTGGGTGTTGCTGCGGCTCGGCGTTCCGGCCGTCGATGTTGTGGAGCCGCGCGCTGGGCGGCGCGACCTCGCATGGAGGCTCGGCGCGCGGTTGGCCGTGCCGCCGGACGCTGCGTCAGACCTGGCCCCGGCGTACGCTGGGGGAGTCGAGTGCTCTGCCCGCGACGCGGCGTTCGCCTTGCTGCAAGAGCGGATGCGGCCCGGCGGGCGCATCTGCGTGCTCTCCGACGGCAACGTCGAGCCTTTGACGCTCGCCCCGGCGTTTCACGAACAACAGCTCACGGTCGTGGGATCGAGCGACTGTCCGGATTATCGTGCGCACGCGGACTGGTACT
>JACDAU010000085.1 GCA_013695265.1 Chloroflexia bacterium | reverse complement strand
CTCGCCGTACTTCTACAACACCGAAGCGGAAAACGACCGCACGCTCGATGTGCTGGAAGAGGTGCTGCGCCGCGTTTCCGGTGTGCCCGACAGTAGCAGTTCCGCGACAACTGGGTAGACATCGGGGTCGGGGCTCCGATTCGATGTGTTTGTGAACCGCGACAGGAGTTCCGTTCGAGGAGAACCACCGATGTCCAAGCCGCCCGCTGATCTCATCATCCGCCCGCCCGTGATCGAGGATGCCATCCGACTCCATGTGATACGCACCCTGCCGGGGGTGATGCGAGGCACGATGCAGATCCCTTCCATGACGGTCGAACAGGTTAGGCGTCAGATGGAGACCTCCCTTTTTGACGCGGCGTTCCACGCGTTTGTAGCGGAGATTCACGGAGCGGTTGTTGGCATGGCCGGACTTCATGTTGGCAACCGGCGGCGCTCTCGCGTGGGTGACGTGGGTCTCTCGGTCCACGACGAGTGGACGGGACAGGGGATTGGGCGCGCGCTGATGGGCGCCCTGCTCGACGTCGCGGACAATTACCTTGGCCTCAAGCGCCTGGAACTGGAGGTCATCACGGATAACGAACCGGCGATCCACTTGTACGAAAGCCTCGGCTTCGCGCGGGAGGGCGTCAAGCGCTCTTCGATGTTTCGCGGCGGTGACTTTGTTGACACGCTCATGATGGGCCGCGTCCGGGATGATTGAGGTGCGCAGGGCGGTGCCCGCCGGTGGCTCGTACAGCGCCCTCCACATAGACAGTCCGGGCTATCTGGAGACGGGTCACCCAGTAGCGCGGACATTCTTGTCTGCGTGCGTGGCGTCGCGACGGGACGTGCGAAGCGCGCTGTAGGGTGCCGGTCTCCGTGCCCGCCCGCGCGTCACAACGCGCCCCAAGGACGTTCTGAGGTGTAAATGCTCGGTGCTGTACGCCATTTTGCCTACCGTGATAGCCGCCATAGCGCTGATGACGCCAACCCACAGCAGTAGTATGCTGTGATGGACGCGGCGCCTCCGGGCGGCGGCGGGAAGGTATCCGCAACCATGGTTGCGGCACGTAAAGGGGAAAAGGCGATGACACAGTATCTCAAGTTGGCGGGCAGGCTCTACATAACCTTAGCGCTCGTGCTCGGCATAGCACTTGCTGGGTCGGGCAGCGCGCTCGCGCAGGACGGCAAGACCGGCGCGGGCGACGACCAGCAGATGCCGGACAACCAGCAGACCGGCGGCGGCAAGGGCACCGTGACCAAGACGTTCGAGCTCACCCTCAACGGCACGGTGCCCGAGGGCGACTCCTTCTACGTCCAGTACCTCGAAGAAGGCCAAACAGAGGATTTGACCAGCAACGCCGTGTTCTGTGGGGAGCTCATCGAAGAGGAGCCCGAGCCCGCCTGCGAGGAGGGCGGTGCAGTGTACACCGTCGAGGTGGAGTTTGATGCTGGCACGACCCTCGACTTCCGCTTCGGGCGGCATAACGAAGACTACACGGCGATCGAGGTGTTCCACGAGGGCGCCGAGACGCTCGATGTGGACATGACCAACGCCGCCTACTACACGTATGGTACGGGGACAGGAGCGGGCGACGATCAACAAGATGACACTCAGGACGACAGCGCGGGAGCGGGAGACGATCAGCAGGACGACGACAAGGATTCCGGCACCGGCGCTGGAGACGACCAGCAGGAAGACACGCAGGACGATGGCGCGGCAGCTGGCGACGATCAGCAGGATCAGGACGACGTTCAGGATGATCAGCAGGGCGAGATGCCCGAGGAGATGCCCGAGACGGGAGCGGGCGGGCTCGCCGTCGGCGGGTATGCGGGCGGCGTCGCTGCGGCCCTCGGCCTGCTGGTCGCGGCAACGGCACCGCTGCTCCGACGTCGCTAAGGTAGGGCAACCAGCGAGACGAGCCATTCGGCCGGGGGAGTTACCCCCCGGCCCTTCTGTCGTTCCGGGCACCCACGCCTTCCGCCGGTTCGCCCGCTCTCAGAACCGACGCGAAGTCACCACTGTGCTGCTTCTATACGATCGGCCCCGATTCTCGCTGGCGGTCTCCGGGCGAACGGTGACGGCCCTGTCATTCCGAGTGTGCGAGGAATCCGTGGTCGTGATCACGAAGCCCTCACAACCTCGGGAAGATAGACGGTAGAGTCTCACCGGACCGGGTCACAGCCAGGAAAAGGTCCTCGGATCGCCACGACGCCGAGCGATGAGGTGGCACAACTTGTGCAACTCCCTGGCCGAGTGAAAGGTCAGATGGCATGGAAAACACGAACCAGAGCGCGACACCGAACGAGACCCCAACGAGCCGGTTTGGTGGGGTCGCCAGGGGTGGTGCGGACTTGTTTCGCCGGGCATTCAGTGTGGCGGCGCAAGAAGAGATGAATCAGATCGGCGAGAACCTGCGCGAGGAGACGGTCGAACGCATCACGCCTATGGCGCGTTCCACCGGGATGATGCTTGCCGGAGGGGCTATCGCGGCATACGGCACGATCTACGTTGTCAACGGCATTGTTCGCGCCCTTTCTACGCGTATGCCAGCGTGGCTGGCATCGTTGCTCACGGGGACCGTCATCGCGCTCGGGGGGCTCGCCCTCCTGGAGAGCGGGCGTCGGCAGCTAAGCAGCTCGGATTCACAAACAACAGCGGACGAACCTGCGGTTGGCGCACAACCACAAGTCCAGTAGGCGCCGGACAAGCAGCCGTTTTCTGATCAGGGAGTCGGCGAGAGTGTCGAGGTGACCATAGCACTGCACGAGCAGCGAGAGAACCTCGGAGAGTTGGCACGGCTAGCTCTTAAACTCGGCATGACCGCCTTCGGCGGACCTGCGGCGCATATCGCGATGCTCCGGCAGGAGGTGGTGTCGCGTCGGCGCTGGCTC
>JACDAU010000082.1 GCA_013695265.1 Chloroflexia bacterium | reverse complement strand
GGCAAAGTATAGCGCCGTCTCCCCTGGCAGGGTGACCGCGGAGTCGTACAGCGACGTGTCCAGACCGCACAGCTCGAAGCCCAGGCGCCGGTAGAACTGGATCGCCGGGTACGCCAGGGTCGATGTCTCAAGCCAGACGCAACGCATCCCCGCCGACCGGGCGTGCTCGATAACCCCCTCGACGAGCGCGCTGCCGACTCCCTGTTTGCGATGGGTTGCGGCGACGTAAAGGTGCCACAGTGTCGTCCGACTGTTCCAGTGCTCATGGGCGAAGGTTGCGAAGCCAACGATGGTGCCACTATCCTCAGCAATCAGGCCGTGCTCGCCTTCACGGCCCTCCCCGAGGTCGGCCTCAAAAGGGTAATGCTTGCACAACGGAGGATGTACCGGGACCTCCTCGAGAGCGAAGGACTGCGGCGTGCACACGACGCGGTATATGCGGTCCGTCGTGAACGACCGATCGAGAGCTTCAATATCGGCGAGGTCATCCGGCAGACTGACGGACCGAACCATTACCATTCTATTACCATTCTATCCCCCTGGCGCCGCTCCGAACTCCGAGGCACGCCCGCGCTGGTGCCGTCGGTATCATCATGGGCGTATACCGCACTCGGCCCCGTCGTCCGAACCACGGTTGCGGCCACAGGAAGCCAGTTAATCCGACCGCCTTCAGGATCGGCCCGATGCAGCAATGCACGGTCGCGCCCGTGGGAACCGTGGCGCTATATCGCGCCGGAGGTTTGCAGCTCCTCGGAACGGGCATACTCATCGGGCCGGACGAGCGGGAGCTCGTGCTGCTCACCCTCCAGGACGACCTCTTTGGCCGCGCCGATGAAGCCGACGAACAGGGGGTGCGGACGTGTGGGCCGACTCTTGAACTCCGGGTGGAACTGCGAGCCGACGAACCACGGGTGGTCACGTAGTTCCATAATTTCCACGAGCCGGCCATCGGGCGAGATGCCGCTGATCTCGAGGCCACGCTCGCTGAAGATCTCACGGTACCCGTTGTTGAACTCGAATCGGTGCCGGTGCCGCTCGTTGATTCGCGCCACTCCGTACGAGTCTGCTGTGCGGGTGCCGGGGACGAGATCGCACGGATAGGCGCCGAGACGCATCGTGCCGCCCATGTCCGCAAGCTCCCGCTGGCTCGCCATCAGGTCGATCACCGGATGAGGCGTCTTGGCGTCGATCTCCGTTGTATTCGCCCCATCCAGCCCACACACGTGGCGCGCGAACTCGATCGTCATCATGTGCATCCCGTAGCACAGCCCCAGGTACGGCACCTGTTGCTCTCGCGCGTACCGTGCCGCGGCGATCTTCCCCTCGACGCCGCGCGCGCCGAAGCCACCAGGTACGACCACACCAGAGACGTGCCGCAACCGCGCCCCTACGTCGGTGTTCTCCAAGGTTTCCGCATCAATCCAGTCAATCTCGACCGCGAGGCCATGATCGAGCCCTGCGTGACGCAAGCTCTCCGCCACACTGAGATAGGCGTCCCGCAACTCAGTGTACTTCCCAACCAGCGCGACTGTAACGCCTGGCTTCGGCGCCTTGATGCGCTCGACAAGGGTATCCCACTCTGTCTGGCGCGGCTGAGTGCCGCGCAACCCCAGCTTCTCCGTGATGTAGGCGCCGAGACCCACTACTTCTAGCAGACGCGGCACCTCATAAATGGTCTCCGCAGTCTCCAGCGGGATCACCGCCTCGACGTCAATGTCGCCGAAGAGCGCGATCTTCTGGCGAATCTCCTCAGTGACCGGATGATCGGAGCGGCAGAGCAGTACGTCGGCGTTGATGCCGATGCGGCGCAACTCATTCACGCTGTGCTGCGTGGGCTTCGTCTTCAACTCCCCAGTCGCGCCGATATGCGGCAGAAGCGTCAGATGCACGTAGAACACGTTCTCCCTGCCCGCCTCGCGGCGCATCTGCCGGATCGCCTCCAGGAATGGCAGTCCCTCGATGTCGCCCACCGTGCCGCCGACCTCAACGATCACGACATCCGCGTTGCTCTGCTCCGCGACGCTCCAGATGCGGCTCTTGATCTCGTTGGTGATGTGAGGGATCACCTGGATCGTCCCACCGAGGAAATCGCCACGGCGCTCTGCGGCGAGCACATCGCGATAGATCTGGCCCGTGGTGACGTTGCTGGCACGCGAAAGGCTGACGTCAATAAAGCGCTCGTAATGGCCCAGGTCGAGGTCGGTCTCCGCGCCGTCATCTGTGACGAACACCTCGCCGTGTTGGAACGGCGACATCGTGCCCGCATCAACGTTGATATATGGGTCGAGCTTCTGCGCCGATACCGAGAGGCCTCGACTCTTGAGGATGTGCCCCAGCGCAGCAACGGCGATGCCCTTGCCCACCGAACTCGCAACCCCGCCTGTCACAAAGATGAACTTGGCCACTGCGTTCCCCTTTACCTTGCCTCGCTACAACCGTGATCAAATGTCTCCTGCAGTGCAGAACATCACAACGATCAAATCGTGACCTGTTACGATGCTGGCCGTGGCGCGAGCACCTTCACCTGCGCCGTCTCGCCCACATCCGACTTGCGGACCGTTAGCCGATCCGTCGTCTCGTAGGTAGAGAGGCCGACCTCCTTGCAAAAGTGGTCCACCCCTTCGAGTCTGTCCTGACCCGGCGCGGTCTGATAATGCATGGGGATGACGATCGAAGGCTCCAGGTTAGCGACGATCTCCGCCGCCCGCTGCGGTCCCAGGGAGTTCCCGCCGCCCACCGGCACGAGCAGGATGTCCACGCTGCTCATCAATTCAACCTGCTCCGGGGAGAGCGCGTGACCGAGGTCGCCGAGGTGGGCAAGTACCAGCCCCTCACTCTCCAGTATGTACACCGTGTTCCGGCCAAGCTTCGCGCCCAGGTCGTCATCGTGATACGTGCGCACACCGGTGATGAACATGCCGCTGATCTCATACTCACCGGGGCCGTTCACGAGCTCCGGAGTGGGCTCGCCCTTCACCGCCGCAGCGTTGTTGTGGCCGGGATGGTCGTGGCTGATAGTGACGATATCGGCCTTCGGCCTGCCGAGATCAAGTCCCTGTATCTTGTTATAGGGATCCATCACCACGAGCGCGTCCCTGGTTCGCACGCGAAAGCATGAGTGCCCCATCCAGCTTATGTCCAAAACCCCTCCATTTCCGCCCGTACTGCGCCACCAGCGATACAAGGTACGTTAGCAAAGATTGGTCCCTTTATCATCAGTCACGTTTCAGCGTCATGTCATTCTTGTCATGCGGATACTCCGCAGCAGCAGGTGTGCGCGCCCTTGGCCTTACCCTGCAGACGTTCCTGGGCAGAGGAGACCGATTACCTTGCGCGGCCCTACGCATCGCCGTCCTGTTCGGCCCAGAGCAGGCGCATCACGGGGCCTGACGTGTCGAAGCCGAAACCCTGCCGGGCAAGATAACCGCCCATGCGCCGGTGAAACGTCGCGTAATCCGTCCCAGCGTACGTGCGCATTTTGGACCTCGCCGCCCGGAGCGCGGTCTCATACTCGTCGTCGGGCAACTGCTCCTCCATGACCTCGTCGGCGGTCTCGCGGGATACCCCTTTTTGCAGCAGCTCGTACCGGATGCGCCGCGCGCCCATCGGCTTGAAGCGCTCGCGGTTCGAGACCCAGAAGCGCGCGAAGTCCGCATCGTCCACGTAGCCGAGGTTGCGTAGTCGATCCATCGCCTCGTGCCCGATCTCCGGCTCGAACCCCTTTTGTGCGAGCCGCCGCAGCAACTCCACCTCGGTCCGGGGACGGAAGCCAAGGAGGCGCACGCACGCCTCCACCGCCTTGCCTACCTCGTCGCGGCGGAACACGTCCTTGAGGGTCGCGGGATCGAGCACGCTGCCGCGTCCGAGGTGCAGCTCCAGCGCGAGGAGCGCATTTAGCGAGAAGGCATACACGCCATCAACATGAACGTTGACGCGGTCGGGGTTGCGAGCTTGCACCTCGACCGCCGACACGAGCAACTCGCTTTGGCCATCCCAGCTAAAAGAGGGGCGGGACCCCGGCCGAGAGCGTTTCTCGGTATCCTCGGGGCCCCGCTCGTGGGTGCCGCGCGTCTTAGAGTTCGCCGTTTTCGATCGCACCAATCTCTACCTTGCTTGGGTTCGCCACCGACTTGATGCGGTTTTCGATCTCCTGTGCAACGTCGGGATTTCCTCGCAGGTACTCTTTCGCGTTCTCCCGGCCCTGACCGAGACGCTCGTCTTCCAGGTAAATAAACGCACCGCTCTTGCGGAGGATACCCATCGTGAGGCCCACGTCCACGAGGTTGCCTTCTTTGGAGATGCCCTCGTTGAACATGATGTCGAACTCAGCGATCTTGAACGGAGACGCCACCTTGTTCTTCACAACCTTAACTTTCACGCGGTTCCCCAGACTGTCGGTGCCCTGTTTGATCGTCTCGATTCGGCGAATCTCCAGGCGCACCGATGCGGCGAACTTGAGCGCCATACCCCCGCTCGTCGTCTCCGGGCTGCCGAACATTACGCCGATCTTCATGCGTATCTGGTTGATAAAGATGAGCGAGGTGTTGCTCTTCGCCACCGCGCCGGTGAGCTTACGCATCGCCTGGCTCATCAGGCGCGCCTGGAGGCCAACGTGACTGTCGCCCATCTCACCCTCAATCTCCGCGCGTGGGACGAGCGCCGCAACGGAGTCGATCACGACCACGTCAAGGCCGCCGCTGCGGACGAGGGTCTCCGCGATCTCGAGCGCCTGCTCGCCGGTGTCGGGCTGGCTGACCAGCAGATCGTCGAGGATGACGCCGCACCGCTCCGCGTACTGAAGGTCCAGCGCGTGCTCCGCGTCGATATACGCCGCGGTGCCGCCCAATTTTTGCGCCTCGGCAATGATATGCTGCGCCAGCGTCGTCTTGCCCGAGGACTCAGGTCCGTAGATCTCAATCACCCGACCGCGCGGGATACCGCCGACGCCAAGCGCCAGGTCAAGCGCGATGGCGCCAGTGGGGATGCTTTCAATTCCCGCCTTTGGGTTTGCGTCACCGTAGCGCATAATCGAGCCAGAGCCAAAGGACCGCTCGATTTGGGCAATGGCGCTCTCCAGAGCCTTGTTTCGGTCGCTGCTAACAGCCATACTCAGCACCTCATCCAGTCACAAAACAATAGAACAAATGTTCAGAAGCGATGCCCAATTATATCCCTATTCAGGGTTCGGCGTCAATCGAAACCGGCCCTGCGGACGTGCTCGCGGCGCTTCCTTCCAAGCATCTAATGTTCCCACAACGGAGCGCCCTATGCAAGCGCTTCGGGCGACGACTGTACGCCCGCCAGCCGGTCGTATAGTATTGTCGACAGGAGGTGATCGTGGAGGATTTTGCCGCGGTGCTCGGCCTTCTGTTGATGATTCTCGGCTTTGTCGGAGTGTACGTGCCGCTGCTGCCCGGCGTGCCGATCATGCTCATCGGTGCGTGGACTTACTCCGCGCTCACGGGCTGGGACGTGCTTACCTGGCCGTGGCTGCTGTTTATGACCGTGCTCACGGTTGGGTCCTTTGCGTTCGACTTTCTTGCCGCCGCGTGGGTGACGCGCACCCTTGGCGCGTCCCGCCGGACCGGCTGCACCACGATACTCGGCACTCTCATTGGGGTGCTGTTCCTCGGGGCGTGGGGAGCGCTGGTGGGCGGGATGGGCGGTGCGGTACTCGGAGAGTACTCTGTCACGCACAAACTCAGGCCCGCGCTCAAGTCCGGTTCCGGCGCGTTTCTGGGATTTCTGCTCGTCATACTCGTCGACACCGCCGCAGCTATCGTGATGCTCGCGATCTACCTGGCAGTCGTGGCGTAGCGGCCACTGAGACCAGGCTTCCATTTGGCCCGGCGCGGGGTCATACTTGGGGGCAGGAAGAGGGAGGTTTGCGCCCCGCTCTGCGCACTCACCACAGCCCATCTCCGTGCCCGTGGAGGTTCGCGATGCGAAACCTGATGGCTTTGCTTATGACGTGTCCGCCGCACGACCTCGCGCGCATCGCGGGGCGGTGGGACGTAGACCTTCCACGTACGAGCAAGGCGGAACAGGCTGCGGTACTCGGACGCGAGATGCTTCGTGACGCCTCCGCGCATCGCCTCTGGGAGAACCTGCCCGACGCCGCGCGCGCCACCTTTTTTCAGTTTG
>JACDAU010000081.1 GCA_013695265.1 Chloroflexia bacterium | reverse complement strand
GGTCGAGCAGAGAGTTGAAGCTGGAGGCGAGCCGGCTCACCTCATCAACACCGTAGCTCGTTGGCAGCCGCAGATCCAGTCGGTCAGCGCCAATCCGCCTTGAATCCTCGACGATCGCTGAGAAGGGTTTGAGCGCCTGGTACGCGAGGACGTAAGCCGTAGCGCCAGCTACGACCGCCGCGAGGAAGCCGCCAGCGGCAAGAGTATTTCGAAGGCGGGAGGCGATTCGCTCCACCGGCTCCAGACTGCGCATAACTTGAAAGTACGCGAGCAACTGGTTATTGTAGACGACGCGGCTCGTGAGCAGGCGGAACGGCACGCCTTCTGCTGTCAAACGAGTGCTGAGGGAGACGATGGGCAAGCGCTGCAACTGCTGCGGTGTTGCCTCCTGGATGGGCAGCACCGGACCCGGTAGCGGGAACCCGTTTGCGATGTATACGCGCAGGTACGTCGTGTCGGCCTCTTGCCCACCGAGGCCGGTGGCTGTAGTGAGTTGCTCGACCTGCCGGGCAAGGTCCGCATCTGGGTCGCTGAGGATAAACGCCTCGACCTGGCGCGCGCGGGCGACGAGGTCCGCATCCAGGTTCGAGCGAAGGTTTCGCTCAACGAGTACCTGGATGCCCAGTCCGAGCACTGAGATCACCAGCAGGACCACGAACGTGTAACTGAACGCAAGAAAGGAGCGAATACTTGGAAACATGAGTCTGGGGCAGCTCCAGTGAGTCTGGTGCGACAGGAGCCTAGTATATCGCAGCCGGGGCACGGTCTCCCGCCCGGACCACCGACAGCACCTGTCGGTGTCTTACCGGAACTTTACCTCCGTATATCCCATCGAGGAAAGGAGAGCGCGAACGCTCTGCTCGCCGTTCGAGCGTGCGTGTACCAGGATATCATCCTCAAGCGCGTCCTCGCGCAACTGCTCCTCCGCTGTGGCACGCACCTGACTCTCCAGATCCTTGTCTGCCTGCGAGAACAGTCCTCGATCGCGGTCGTAAACCCGGCTCTTCTCGTTGTCGAGGCGGCTATAGAGGATCTCCGGCTCCGGCAGGTCCATCGTAATGGAGGTGCCCGACACCTGTACATCCTGCTCGGTCAGTTTGGACATATCAAGCCCAGCGACCACCTCCCCGTGCGCGACAAAAACCAGAGTCTCGCCAGCTAAAAATTTGGGGACGTAGCGGCGTGTCCGTTCGGCGTCGAGGATCTTTTCCATGGTGAAGCGTGACGTCTCTAATTTGGACAGACCCTGGACCTGATGCACGATCGTCGGACCATCCGCGCGAATGACGACCGTTTCGCGCAGCGGCACCTGATTTCCCAGCTGCGAAGAGAGGTCCGAGACGCGCTGGCGCGCATCAAGGTACATGTAGCCCGTGAAAAAGAGGCAGCTGAGACCGAGAATAAGCACAGCGAGCAGTGCGAGTGCTCTGAAACCACCCGTGCCGGAACTGCTCTTGCGTCCGCCTGCTTCGTCTCCCATCGCTTTTTCACCTCCTGCGAGAGTGTACTCCGCCGATCAAGTCACCGGCAAGAAGTATCGTCCTGGCCGATCCGCGAGTTCGTGCGCGTGTGGAGCGCGCAGTGCAGTAAAATAAAGGTAGCGACCACAAATCGGCGAGGCATAAGGGAGGGTGTATGTTCACGACGCACCGGCTGTACCGGCGCGGACGCCGCACCGAAGTCGGGTACCTGCTATCCGCCCTCGCCATCCTCGGTGCGTTCGCCGCCGCACGGATCTCCGGAAGCGGTGATGCGACTCTGGTAGGTGCCGTCGAGGGTCTCTCGTTCAGTTCTGGTTCGTTCCTGCAGCGTACGGGCGCGTTCCTGCCCTTCGGCTACGCGTTCGTGCTTGGTATGGTCGCCGCCGTAAATCCGTGTGGTTTCGCGCTCCTTCCGGTGTATCTCGGCTTCTACCTTGGGGATGGGGTGGACGCCGGCTCACGGCGTTCGCGCGGTACCTGGTTGCGGGCGGCGCAGGTGAGCCTGATGGTCACTGCGGGCTTTATAGTCCTCTTCGGTGCCATGGGTCTGGCACTCAGCGTTGTCAGCACTGCGATCGCCGGCTACTTCCCATTGATCGGGCTGCTCGTCGGTATCGCGCTCGTCCTTGCCGGTGGCAGGCTCATCGGCGGCGGCGCTCTGCAATCGGGATTTGGTGACCGTCTGGCGAGTCAACTCAGTGGTACCACTCGGCAGGTGGGCAACCGTGGATACCTCGCATACGGCGTGGCGTATGGTGCCGCATCGCTCGGCTGCACGCTGCCCCTTTTCATGGCGGCAGTCGTTTTCCCGATTACCCGTGGCGGGTTCGAGGCAGGCGTCTTGCAGTTTCTGCTCTATGCACTCGGGATGGGAGCTGTGATCACGTTCCTTACCATGAGCACGGCAATCTTCAAACGCGCGGCAGTCAGCCAGATTCGCAGGTTCGGCGGATTGGTTAGTAGCCTCAGCCCCGTCCTGCTGCTC
>JACDAU010000072.1 GCA_013695265.1 Chloroflexia bacterium | reverse complement strand
CGCGTGCCCTCGTGCTCACGGATAAATGCAAGGACCTGCCGGGTCGTCGGATGCAGGAAGCGGATACTGCCGCGACCAAAGACGGGATAGTGTTTCCGAATGCCGATCACGCGCTTGATCCATTGCAGAAGTGACGTCGGCGTGCGCTCCTGCGCCTCGACGTTGATGCCCTCGTAGCCGTACAGCGGGTCGCGGATGGGCGGCATATATAGTTTCTGTGGGTCCGCGCGCGAGAAGCCTGCGTTGCGGTCGCCGCTCCACTGCATCGGTGTGCGAACTCCGTCGCGGTCGCCTAGATAGATGTTGGTGCCCATGCCGATCTCGTCGCCGTAGTAGATTGCGGGCGTACCGGGCAAGCTAAAGAGCAGCAGGTACAGGAGTTGCATGCGGCGGAAGGAGTTCTCGACGAGCGGCGCGAGCCGGCGGCGAATGCCGATGTTCACCCGCATTCGCGGATCCTTCGCGTACTCGTAGTACAGGTAGTCGCGCTCCTCGTCTGTCACCATCTCGAGCGTGAGCTCGTCGTGGTTGCGCAAGAAGAGGCACCACTGGGCGCTCGCCGGTATCTCCGGGGTCTGGCGCAGGATCTCGGAAATGGGGTAGCGGTCCTCCCGGCGCAGCGCCATGAACAAGCGCGGCATCAGGGGAAAGTGGAACGCCATGTGACACTCGTTGCCGTCTCCGAAATAAGGGAGCACGTCCTCGGGCCACTGGTTCGCCTCCGCGAGCAGCATCCGGTTCTCCCAACCAGCATCGACGAACGCGCGGAGCTTCTTGAGAAACTCGTGCGTCTCGACGAGGTTCTCGCAGTTCGTCCCCTCGCGCTCAAAGAGGTATGGCACGGCGTCGAGCCGCAGACCGTCTACGCCGAGGTCGAGCCAAAACGCACAAACGTCGAGAATCTCCTGCTGAACCTGTAAGTTGTCGTAATTCAAGTCGGGTTGGTGGCTGAAGAATCGGTGCCAGAAGTACTGCCCCGCCTCGTGGTCCCACGTCCAGTTGGAGCGCTCAGTATCCGTGAAAATGATGCGGGCGTCCGGATAACGCTGCTCGTTGTCGCTCCACACGTAGTAATCGCGGTAAGCGGAGTTGGGGTCGCTGCGAGCCTGGATGAACCACTCGTGCTGGTCGGATGTATGATTGACGACGAGCTCCGTGATGACCCGCATGCCTCGCCGGTGAGCTTCTTCGAGGAAGTGCTCGAAATCGTGGATCGTGCCGTAATCGGGATGAAGGTTGCGAAAGTCGGCGATGTCGTACCCGCCGTCCCTGAGGGGGGAGGAATAGAACGGCAGGAGCCAAATACAGTCAACGCGCAGGGACTGGATGTAGTCTAGTTGGCTGGTTAATCCGGGAATGTCACCGTTGCCGTCGTTGTTGGAATCGAAGAATGAGCGGACGCTCACCTCATAGATGATGCAGTCCTTGTACCAGTCGCGATCAGTTGTGAGGGGGGTCGGCAGCAACATCGACGAGTTGTTCCTCCAGGCGAGCGTACAGTTATTATGGCGCACCCACCGGTGCATCGCTCCCTAGAATATGGGTTCCCGGTATGCCACGTCAAACCGTGGCGTGCGTCAACAAAGGAGTACCGCAAATGACAATCCACCCGCAATCCTCCGTCGGTCAGGTTCACCTGACGGTTGCTGATCTGGACCGGTCGGTTGCATTCTACACCGATATCCTCGGTTTCAGGAATCCGGAGCGAGATGCAGCTTCAGCAGTGCTGACTGCGAACGGCGAGGAGCTACTGATAACACTGACCGAGGAGGGGGGCGCCCGGCCGCAGCCTGCGAGCACAACCGGTCTGTACCACTTCGCTATCCTGGTGCCGACCCGTGCGGCCCTGGGTCGCTCCCTTCAATACCTTCTTGAAACCGGGTACCCGCTCTCGGGGGCGTCAGACCACTTCGTGAGCGAGGCGCTGTACCTTAACGACCCGGACGGGAACGGTATAGAGATCTACCGCGACCGCCCTCGCGTCAAGTGGCCCGGACGCGACTGACTCGTTCAGATGGGCAACGCGCAACTTGACACGCCGGGCATCCTCGCCGATGCAGTGCAGGAGGGGCACGCCTGGGCAGGACTCGCCCCCGAAACGCGCATCGGTCACATCCACCTGCACGTCGGAGATCTGGCCACTGCGGAGGAGTTCTATGTCGGCGTGCTCGGATTCGACGTTATGCTGCGCTTGGCGGGACAGGCTCTTTTTATCTCCGCTGGCGGTTACCACCACCACATCGGCCTGAACACCTGGGCGGGCGTCGGCGCACCGCCCCCACCACCCGGCAGCGCGGGACTCCGGGATTACGCGATCGAGGTGCCGGACGCCGCTGCGCTTGAGGAGGTGCTCGCACAACTGGACCGGGCCGGTGTGCTCTGCGAGCGCAACGCGACGAGCGTGGCCCTGCGCGACCCGTGGGGGAACGGCATCGTGATACGCTCCCTGGCGGTGGACGATACGGAAGAATCAGAAAGCGGACTGACGTTCCAACAAGCATAGAACACCACAAACGCCACCTACTGCTGACACTGAATCCGGTAAACGCCAGCGCTTTGTCATCGGTAGCGCGGAAACTGGAAAGCAGTCATCCGGGTTGTGTATGCTACGCGATGTGTCTGGATCGTGACTACACTTTCTTCTAGGCCCTGCGCCGCGATTGACGCACCGGTTGCTGGCTCGTATACTTCCGGTCTCCATCTTCTTGCTCTGTAATTGTCGCGCCAAGTGGAGTCTCAACGCGTATGCACATTGCCTTCGTGAACCCGCAAGGCAACTTCGATGCGGCTGGCAGCTATCTGACCGCCCACCCAGACTTCGGCGGTCAGCTCGTCTACGTGCGCGAGATTGCGCTGGCGCTCGCGGCGATGGGGCATCGGGCCGACATACTTACCCGAAGGGTGATCGACCCCGACTGGCCGGAGTTCGCGGCATCCGAGGATGGGTATCCCGGTCACCCAAACGTGCGGGTGCTACGCTTTGCTTGCGGTCCCGAGCGGTTCCTCCCCAAGGAGGAGTTGTGGCCCCACCTGCGGGAATGGGTGGACCGCATCTTCGCGCGATATCACGCCGAGGGTGCCTGGCCCGATCTCTGGACTGGACACTACGCCGATGGCGGACTGAGCGCTGCCTTGCTGCAAGAGCAATCAGGCAAGCCCTTTACATTCGCCGCGCATTCCCTTGGCGCTTGGAAGTTGGACGGGCTGCTGCGGCAGGGCGCGACTGTGACCGCCGGCGCACTGCACGAAGCGGACGCTCGCTATAACTTCGGTGCACGGCTCGCAGCGGAGCGCGTGGCGATGGCGCGGGCCGCGACGATAGTTACGAACAGCGCGATCGAGCGCTTCGTACAGTACGCCCACCCGGCATACGAGGGCGCGGTCGACACACGGGATGAGCGCCGGTTCGCTGTAATTCCGCCGGGGGTGGACCTCGCGGTCTTTGATGCGGAGGCGCGCAGTCCACGTGAGGCACAGGTACGGGCGACCATCGCCACGGCGCTGGATCGCGACATCGCACCGGAGCGGCGCGGCCTGCCTGCCGTGATCGCGTGGAGCCGCCTGGAGCCAAAGAAGAACCATATCGGGCTGGTGCGCGCGTTCGCGGGCAGCGCCGCGCTGCGCGACCGGGCGAACCTCCTGATCGTCACGCGCGGTCTGCCCGATCCTCTGCACTTGCCCACCGACGCCGACCCACCTGTCCTGCGCGCACTCGTCGACGAGATCGGGCGTGCCGGCCTTTGGGGCAGCGTGTCGGCGTTCAGCCTGGAGGGTCAGGATGCGCTCGCCGCGCTGTATCGCTGGGGCGCGGAGACCGGTGGTGTCTTCTGCCTGCCCTCCGAACACGAACCTTTCAGTCTGACATTAATCGAGGCCATGGCCGCCGGACTGGCGGTTGTCGCCACCAGCAACGGTGGACCGCGCGAAATAACCGCACACGGCCGCGCCGGGCTGCTGGCCGATCCCAACGACCCGCGCCACATCGCCGCGCAGCTCCTGCGACTCCACAGCGACCCTGCCCTGCGGGAACGGCACGCGAGTCGGGGGCGTGAGCGCGTGCTCAAGCAGTATAATTGGGAATCCACAGCGTGGGGCTATCTGCGGCTCGCGCGGCAGATAGCCGCCGGGAAGCGGGCAGGTGACTCGGCAGTTCCCCTGCCGGACTTCGCACTCACCTCGTCACCGCTTCCGCGACTGGAGCGTTGGAAGTTCGCGGAGGAGGGTATGGGCGTGGCGGCCCAGTCTGCGGCGGAGCCGGTCGGGTAGCCAGAGATGACACTATCCGCGGTGGGTTACCCCAACTGCACCTCCGCGCGGGCGGCGCCTGCCCGTTCGTGGCGGGCGAGGAGCTTGACCGTGCCGCCGCTTGGCGCGCGGATCACCCACTCCACCTTTGCGCGATCGTCGGTGGGATCCGCGTCCCACACGCTCGGTGCCGAGGACTTGTAGGCGCGGCCCTCGAGTTGCCCGACCTCCTCGCGCACCTCACCGGTCACCAGATCCGCTCCCTCGGGCAGCTCGATCTCGCAAACCACGTCGCGCACGACCTTTCGCTCCATGGCCTTCTTCGTCACGTACGTCGGCAGCCAGCCGGTGTTATGGACCACCAGGCGCACGCGGTAGGCGCCATCGCCGAGTGACGTCGCCTCCACGTCGAACAGCTCCAGGCGCGGCGAGATCAGCAGGTGCCATGTCAGCCACTCTGGAAAGCGGGCGACCTCCGCCTCCAAAAACTGCGGCGGCGGGTTGCGGAAGGCGTGCTGGGTGTCCCAGCCGCCGATCTCGACGGGGCCGAGCTGCGGGTGCTCAAACGGTTGCCAGTCCACGAAGCCCTTGCCGCCGAGCACCTCGTCACTCCAGCGCAGGAGCTTGAGGTCGTCCTCCAGCGGATGCTCGCGCGACCACTCGATGAACTTGAAGTCCTCGATACCCGCCTGCTGCTGCGGACTCCAGATCTCCACGGTCCACGAGAACACGCCCATGTGATCGTACATCCAGTCGTCGAAGCCACCGCGAA
>JACDAU010000027.1 GCA_013695265.1 Chloroflexia bacterium | reverse complement strand
GGGCTGCTCATCTGCGGCTACGCGGTGGGCGCAAAGACCGGGTACATCTATATCGGGTCCGAGTACCCACTCGCCATAGAACGCAGCAAGCTTGCGGTGCAACAGCTCCGGGAGGCCGGGCTGCTCGGGGAGAACATCCTTGGGACCGGCCACAGTTTCGACGTGAACGTGATTCCGGGCGCGGGCGCCTACATTTCGGGCGAGGCGTCGGCGGCGATCTATGGCATTCAGGGGCAGAAGGGCATGCCGCGTACCAAGCCACCACGTTCGGCAGAGGCCGGACTCTGGGGCAAGCCAACCGTTGTCAACAACACGGAGACGCTTGCCAATATCCCCCATATCATCAAGAACGGCAGCGAGTGGTACACTGCGATTGGCACCGAGAAAAGCAAGGGAACAAACGTGTTCTCATTGGCGGGCGACATCGTGAACGTCGGTCTGGCGGAGATTGACATGGGCGTGACGATGCAGGATCTCCTGTTCGTGGCGGGAGGCGGCATGCGCGATGGCGGGAAGTTCCGCGCCGTGCTCGCGGGGGGCATCTCCGGCGGAGCGCTGCCGGAGAGCACGCTGCATCTCCCGAACGAGTTCGGTTCACTGGAAGAAGAGGGCTCGATGATGGGCTCCGGTGGATACATCATCTACGACGAGGGCACGTGCATGGTGGATCTCGCGTGGTATTGCACCCGGTTTAACCGAAACGAGAGCTGCGGCAAGTGCGTGCCCTGCCGAGTCGGTACGGCCAGCCAGCTAGAGATGCTGGATCGGCTGCGAACAGGCGCTGCCACTGAGCGGGAGCTTGCCTTGCTGGTTCAAAGCTCGAACGACATCATCGCATACTCACTCTGCGGACTCGGGCAGGCGGCGCCGGTGCCGATTTTGAGCACCCTCAAGCACTTCAAGGAAGAATATTTGGAGCACACAAATGAGAAGCGATGCCGAGCGGGCGTATGCAAGATGCACTCGATGGTGGCGTCCGTGGCAAAAGAATTTGTTGTGTCGCCGCAGCGCATTGATCTCACGCCCGTTGTGGGGAGCCCACGATAGACCTGGTACGGGAGTATGACGCGGTGATTTCTTAACGAACGACACAGGAGGAACGAGCGCAAGCTCCGAGTAATGACCACAGAGCAGAACGTTGACATGGTAACCCTTGCGATTGATGGCAAGGAAGTGACCGTCCCGAAGGGGACGTTCGTCCTGCACGCGGCGAAGCAGGCTGGTATCGAGATACCCAACTTTTGTCAGTATCCTGACCTCCGGCCGTTCGGTGCGTGCCGTACCTGCATGGTGGAGATCGTCACTCGGCGCAGCACGATTGATATCTCGTGCTCTGCCCCGGTGAGCGAGGGCATGCAGGTCTTCACGAGATCCCGGAAAGTGCTCGACGCCCAGCGATTCGCGGTGGAGTCGCTGCTGGTGGACCACCCGATCGATTGTCCCATCTGCGATAAGTCCGGCGAGTGTGAGTTACAGAATCACGCTTACTACACCAATGTGCGCGTCGACAACCCTCTCGCTCGGCCGAAGATGAGCTGGGAGTACGAAACGCTTAGTGAGTCCGTGATGATTAAGCGCGATCGCTGCGTGCTCTGTGGTCGGTGTGTGCGGGTCTGCGACGAGCTGGTGGGCGCCACGGCGCTCGCGTGGGCGGATCGCGGCTTTCAGTCATACATCGACGCGGCGTTTGGGGAAGACCTCAAGGACTCGCCCTGCGTCTCGTGTGGCCTGTGTATTGAGGTGTGCCCTGTTGGGGCGCTGCTCAATACCTCGTACCACGATACGGCCCGCGCCTGGTTTCTGAAGCGCGTTCAGACAGTCTGTACGTTCTGCGGCGTGGGCTGCAATATGGAGTTGCACGTCGAGGAGTCCACCGGCCAGATCAAGCGCATCATCGGCACGCAGGACTCCGGCTTGAACGGCGAGCAATTGTGCGCCCGAGGGTTCTTCGGCTTTGAGTTCGTGCAGGGCAAGGATCGCTTGCAGACACCGCTCGTCCGCAAGGACGGTGAACTCAGGGAAAGCACGTGGGAGGAGGCGCTTGCGCTCATCGCCCAGCGCCTGCCCGAATACCGAGGCGACAGCTTCGCTGGTATCGCTGGAGCGCACAATACGAACGAGGAAAACTACCTGTTCAACAAATTTGTGCGTGGCGTGATGGGAAGCAATCACATCGATCACGACGCCGGCGTGGGACAGGGCGTGCGGCAGGCCGGCCTTCGCGACGTATTCGGCTCGGACGCGCCGACGAATGCCTTTCTGGACATCTTCGAGAACGCCCGCTGCGTGCTGATCCTCGGCTCGAACCTGAGCGCGACGCACCCCGTCTTCTCGTACAAGCTGCAAACAGCGATCCGGCGCAAGGGCATCAAGCTCATCGTAGCCGCGCCACAGGCCCTTCCCCTGAGCCAGATCGCGGACATCAACTTGCAATACCGCGCGGGCGCGGAGGCAGACCTGCTCAACGGTCTGGCCGCGCTTGTGGCGCAGCGAGATCTCGTGGCCCACGACTATCTCGCCGAGTTCGTTGACGGCGTTGACGCGTGGAAGCAGACTGCGCGCACGTACACCGCCGAGGGAATTGCCACGAATACCGGCGTCCCGGTTGCATTGCTGGAGCAGGCGGCGGAGCTGTACGCCACGGGCGGCGCGGGCGTCGATGGCCGCCTGGAGGATGGGCTCTTCCCACCGTCGTCCATCGTCTTTTCGGCAGGGTTGTCCCTCCGCGACGGTGGTGAAGAGATCGAGTATGGCGCGGCGGCGCTCGCGCTCCTGACGGGAAATGTCGGCCGTTCCGGCGCGGGCGTGAACCCGCTCAAGGTCGCGAACAACGGCCAGGGCGCGCTCGATATGGGCTGCGTGCCATTCCTGTTGCCGGGCGAGCGTCTGCTCGAAGACGCGGACTCCCGCCGAGAGCTGGAGCGAGCGTGGGGTCTGGGCGATCCGCTCCCATCCCGTCCTGGTCTGGGACTGGAGGGGATGTTGCAGGCCGCGTGCGCGGGGAGGATTCGCGCCATGTATATCATGGGGTCTAATCCGGCGCAGGCACACGGCAACTCGCAAGTTGTGAACGAGGCCCTGTCGAACCTGGAGTTTCTGGTGGTGCAGGACATGTTCCGTACTCCCACGGCTGAGTATGCGGACGTGGTGCTGCCCGCGTGCTCGTGGGCCGAGAAGGACGGGACGTACACCAGCGCCGAGCGCCGCATTCAGCGCGTGAACAAGGCGCTCACCAACCATGGTGAGAGCATTCCCGACTGGACAATCCTGGTGCACGTTTTGGAAGGTATGGGCTTTGAGCGGCTGTATACGGCGTCGGACCAGATCCTCGCGGAGATCGCGACTGTTGTTCCGAGGTATGCTGGGGTTGACCGTCGCTCGTTGGAGCGAGCAGGCACCGTTGTAACGCTCCGCCCCGGCAAGGTGTACCGCAACCCTTCCATCGATCCGGTAAAGCGTTTGGGGGTGCACTGGCCAACGACTGAGAGCGATCCCCACGGGACGCCGGTTCTTTACAAAGACGGTTTCCCAGGAGGCAAGGCGCGGCTGATCCCGGTGTCGTTCCGCCAGGGGAACGTCATGGGCGACGGGGTGTACGGTGGGACGATCAACGTGTCGCTGTATCACCAGGGGACGGGTACGATGACGAGTCGCTGCCCGACACTAGTGAGCCTGCATGAGAACGGTGCGGCGGATAGCAGCCCGGAGCGTGGCCGTGGGGTCGGTATGTTGCAGAGCCCGAACCTCAAGCAGTCCGGGTACAGCACAGGCCAACTGACTGACATCTAGCGAATCGTTTTGGGCGCCGCCTTGTGGTGCCCGCTATCTGGACACAAGGAGTGGACTTGGCTGAGCTACTGATCACGCTGGCTAAGATATTCGTCGTCTTCGGAGCCGTGCTCACAGGCATGGCATATATGACGTACTTCGAACGCAAGGTGCTCGCGCGGATGCAGTCGCGCATCGGCCCAAACCGCACAGGGCCGCTGGGCCTTTTGCAGCCGGCTGCGGACGGGGTGAAGCTGCTCATCAAGGAGTCGCCGATTCCGGCGAATGCGGACAAGCGGGTGTTCTACCTCGCGCCCGTGATGGTGTTCGTGCCCGCCCTGCTTACGTGGGCCGTGGTGCCGTTCGGGCCGGGCTTTACCGCCTTCGGCCGTGAGATCGGCCAGTCCATCGCAAACATCAACGTCGCGGTTCTGTACTTCCTCGCTATGGGCTCCGTGGGTGTGTACGGCCTCGTGATGGCCGGGTGGGCCTCGAATAACAAGTACGCGATGATCGGGGGGCTGCGGTCGTCGGCTCAGGTGATCAGCTATGAGGTTACCCTCGGGCTCTCGCTCGTCGGCTCCCTGATGATGGCCGGGTCAATGAACCTTTCAGACATCGTGGCCGCACAGGACGGGCTCTGGCTCGGTTTCCTGCCCAGGTGGTTTGTGCTGCCGCAGGCGCTCGGCTTTGCACTGTTTCTCGTGAGCGCGATCGCAGAGACCAACCGCGCACCGTTCGACCTGCCGGAAGCGGAGAGTGAACTCGTCGCCGGCTTCCATGTTGAGTATTCCGGGTTTGGCTTCGCTATGTTCTTCCTCGCGGAGTACATCAGCATGCTGGCCATCGGTGCGGTCGCGTCCACCATCTTCCTCGGGGGGTGGCTCGGGCCGGACCTTCCGTTCCTGCCCCCAGTTGTCGATGGTCTCTTCTGGTTCTCAGCGAAAATGGCGATCTTCATCTTCTTTTACTTCTGGCTGCGGGCCACGTTGCCACGCTTCCGGTACGACCAGTTGATCTCGCTCTGCTGGAAGGTCATGCTGCCGCTTGCGCTTCTGAACGTCGTGGTTACTGGTATAGTTAAGCTGTTCATCTAAGCCACCGGGGGGCTATGCCGTGAGTTTGATCGACAGGTTTAAGGGCTTCTACGTCACACTGGGCGAGGGCTTCAAGTCGCCGACAACGGTGCAGTACCCAAAGGAACGTCGCGACATGGGCCATCGCTTTCGCGGCCTGCCAGTGCTCGTGACGGATGTCTCGACGGGCGAGGAGAAGTGTACGGCCTGCGGGCTGTGCGCGACGGCATGTCCGAACAACGTGATCACTATGACGAGCGAGCCGCACGCGACAAAGGGCCGCCACCCGGTGACCTATACCATACAGGCGCCCCGCTGCCTGTTCTGCGGCTTGTGTGTGGAGTCTTGCCCGGTGAAGGCCATCCAGATGTCGCACCACTTTGAGCTTGCCAGCACCGACCGCAACAACCTTCTGTACGACAAGGAGAAGCTGCTGGAGCTGGGCCGCGATATCTACGATGAGATCGAGCAGACGCCGAGCGGTGAGTGGGTGGAGGTCACCCGCTTCCCGGAAGAGGTGGTGACGCGCTAAGTGGAGCTTCTCTCGCTGCTGTTCCTCCTGTTCGCGGCCGTCGCGCTTACTGCGGCGGTCCTGGTGCTACTGTCCCGCAACCCCGTCCATAGCGTGCTATTCATGCTGCTGACGTTCGTGAACGTCTCCGCGATGTTCGTGCTCTTGCAGGCGGAGTTTATCGCCGTAATACAGATACTCGTGTACTCGGGCGCGATTCTGGTGTTGTTCCTGTTCGTGGTGATGCTTCTCGCGGGCGGCGAGCGGCCTCTGCCAGTATTGAACCAGCCGTTGCAGGCGCCCGCTGCAGTGATTGTGGGGCTCGTGCTTGTGTCGGAGCTGGTCCTGGTCGTTTTGACGAGCACCGTCGGCGGTGGCCGCAAGGGGCCGGACACGCCGGAGCGCATCGCGGCGGTTGGGGGGAACATCGAGGCGCTGGGTCG
>JACDAU010000015.1 GCA_013695265.1 Chloroflexia bacterium | reverse complement strand
CCCTCGACCGTCTTGCCGGGGCTGATCGCGGGCGCGAGCTTGCGCCTGCCAAAAAACGACCCCGCGAGGTACGCCCCAGTGTCCGTCGCCCACGTTACAGTGATCGCGAGGATCAACCACTCCCGGCCGTCTGGCAGATACCGCAGCAGCTCCATGTGCGCGAGCGGCCAGCCGACGTACAGGGCCCCCGCCGCGCTGAACGCCCACAAGGCCAGCCCGTCCTGCCGAGGCCCCTTGTACATCGCCCACACCAACGGCGCAGCGCCCGTCAGGAACACCCCAACGTCGAGCAGGCTCCGCCGGGCGTCCGCAGCCGAGAGCACGAGCAGCGCGACGAGCGCGAGGCCCAGCGGCACGGGCAGTTGTGGCCCCCTGGCCGAGAGCAGGCCGTACATCTCGATCAGCGCGACGGCGGCGAGGCCAAGCAACACCACGGTGAGTACCGGCGATGGGGCGTACACCAGCACGCCCGCAACGAGCACGACGAACACACTCGTAAGGGTTCGCGTGGACAGCCCGGCAAGCACGCGCTACTCCTCTTGCAGGAGGCCGCCGAACTTGCGCTTGCGCCGACCGTAGTCGAGGATCGCCTGCCCGAGGTGCTCCGCGTCGAAGTCCGGCCAGTACGCGGGCGTGGACCAGTATTCCGCATACGCGGCCTGCCAGATCAGGAAGTTGGAGAGGCGCATCTCCCCAGCGGTCCGCACGATCATGTCCGGGTCTGGCAGCCCGGCGGTATACAGATACGTCCCGAAGCGCTCCTCCGTGACATCCTCGGGCGCAAGACCCTCCGTGATCATGGACCGAACAGAGTGCACGATCTCCGCCCGCCCGCCGTAATTGTACGCAATGCTGAGCACGAGCCGGTCGTTGCCATCCGTGAGGGCGAGCGCGGTACTGACGCCCTGCTGCAAGTGTGCCGGGAGCTCGTCCAGGCTGCCGAGGTGACGGATCTGCACCCCCTGTTCGTGCAGCAGCGGCGTTTCGTGGATGAGCACCTCCCCGAGGATCTCCAGTAAACCGCTCACCTCGCCCTCCGGGCGACCCCAGTTCTCGGTCGAGAACGCGTACAGCGTCAGGTACCTGACTCCTGCCTGCGCCGCCGCCTCCACTACCCGGCGGATGTTCTCGACGCCGGCGCGGTGGCCCTCGTGGCGCGACAGCCCGCGCGACTCGGCCCAGCGGCCATTACCATCCATGATGATGGCGATGTGGTTCGGCACGGCAGAACGGTCAGGAGGGTTCAAACGGTGAGTATCTCCTGCTCCTTTTGCGCGCCGATCTGGTCCGCTTCCTGGACGTGGCGGTCGGTGATCGCTTGCAGGCGCTCCTGCGCCCGCTTCGCGTCGTCCGTGCCAACCATCTTCTCGTGTTCCATCTCGCGCACGTCGTTGATCCCGTCGCGCCGGATGTTGCGGATCGAGACGCGGTCCTCCTCAACGCGCTGGCGCACGAGTTTCGTGAGGTCCCGCCGGCGCTCCTCCGTGAGTTGCGGTATGGGGATCCGCACGACCTTGCCGTCGTTCGACGGGTTGAGGTTCAGCTCGGACTTCTGCACCGCTTTCTCAATCGCGCCGATCGAACCTTTGTCCCACGGCGCGATCACGAGCAGCCGGGCCTCTGGCGCCGTAATAGACGCCAACTGGTTGAGTGGCGTCGCGGCGCCGTAGTAATCGACCTGCAAGTTCTCTACGAGACCGCTCGACGCGCGGCCCGTTCGGATGTTGACGAGGTCGCGTTTGAGCGCCTCGATACTCGCCCGCATCCGCTTCTCGACATCGGCGAGCACATCATCGACCATAAAGTCATTCCTCCCCTACGTAACCAGCGTGCCGACCTTCTCGCCGGCGACCGCACGTTTGATGTTCTCTTTATCGCCCATGTCGAACACGATCAGTGGCAGGCTGTTCTCCTGGCATAGAGCCAACGCCGGACCGTCGATCACCTTCAGGTTCCGACGAATCGCCTCGTCGTACGAGAGTTCGTCGAACTTCACGGCGTCACTATTCTGGTTTGGGTCCGAGGAGTACACGCCGTCGACGTTGTTCTTCGCGAACAGGATCACCTCCGAGCCAAGCTCCAGCGCGCGCAGCGCCGCAGCGGTGTCCGTGCTGAAGTAGGGGTTGCCCGTGCCCGCAGCGAGAATCACCACCCGCCCCTTCTCCATGTGACGCTCGGCGCGACGGCGGATATACGGCTCGGCCACCTCCGGCATGGCGATAGCCGTCATCACGCGCGTTGGACATTCCAGCTTCTCGAGGGCGTCCTGCAAGGCGAGTGCGTTGAGCACCGTAGCGAGCATCCCCATGTAATCCGCCACCGCGCGGTCCATGCCCTGGCCGCTTGCGCGCAGCCCCCGCCAGATATTGCCGCCGCCGATCACTATGCTGACCTCCACGCCGTCCTGCGCAAGCGCCAGCACCTGCCGCGCGATGTCGCGAACGACGTCCGGGTCTATACCGAACTTCTCCGTGCCCATCAGCGCCTCGCCGCTGAGCTTGAGCAACACTCGCCGGTATCTCGTGTTCACCACCGCCCCCTCCCTCGCGATAGCCGGGCGGTCATACCCTGGATCCCGCCGGATAACCGCTTCGCGCAGTATACAAAAAAAGGGGGGGAACTACAGGCGCCCCGGTCAATCAGATCATCCCCGGTAGAGGGACGGACCCCGTGCCTGATACTAACTCCGGCTGATTGATAGTGCATCTGTCAGTCCTCGCAAGCTCGGAATCCGTGGTCTGGGTAACGGATCCCTTACGGAGTTCGGGATGACATGCATCTGGGTTCAACCGGATTGCGTATGAGGGAGCGTTGCGTTGAACGGCCCTACTCCGCGCCGAGCTCGAAGCGGGTGACGCGCCGCAGCACGACGTTCTCGCCCACCTTCGCGGCCGTTTCCGTGATCAGGCCGGAGATTGTCCGGCTGGTGTCGCGGTTGTACGACTGCTGCTTCAACTCCTCAGCATCGTCCGCGCCGTTGGCCGCCGCCTGCATGGCGATCTCGCGCGCAAGCTGCTTGAAGTCATCAGTGCGCGCCACGAAGTCGGTTTCACAGTTCAGCTCGATAATCGCGCCGAGCCGTCCGCCGTGAACATACGCTTCGATCAGCCCCTCGGTCGCCACGCGATCCCCTTTTTTCGCGGCCTTCGCCAGGCCACGCTCGCGCAGCAGTTCCTGCGCCTTGTCCATGTTGCTGTCCGAGTCCTGCAGGGCACGGCGCACGTCCATGATCCCGGCACCGGTGCGCTCCCGCAGCGCGACGATATCGTCCTTTGAAACGCTCAACGTACTCAACCTCCTGGTACTGTCCGAAACATTGCACAAAAAGCGGAGGGGATGGAGCAATAGCCCCGCACCCCTCCGCCTACCCTTGCTGTGCTATGGCTGCCCGACGAGCTCCGGCTCCGGCTCGGCGACATAGCCGTCCGCAACCGCCGCAGCTTCCTCTTCCTCGCGCTGCGCGGTCAGGTCGGCACGCGCCGCCTCATTGCGCAGGCGTCCCTCCTCTGCCGCATCCGCTATCTTGCTCGTGATGAGCCGGACAGCGCGTATCGCGTCATCGTTCGAGGGGATGACCCAGTCGATAAGGTCCGGGTCGCAGTTCGTGTCCACCATCGCGACAACGGGTATGCCGAGGCGGTTCGCCTCAGCGATGGCGATGTGCTCCTTGCGCGGATCCACCACATAGAGCGCGGACGGAAGCTTATTCATCTCACGGATACCGCCGAGCAAACGGTTCAGCTTCTCGATCTCGTGCTCGTACTTGAGCGCTTCCTTCTTTGGCAGCCGCTCGAAATCGCCCTGCTCGCGCCGCTGCTCCAGGTCCTGCAAGTAGCGAATCCGTGCGCGGATCGTCACGTAGTTGGTCAGCAGCCCGCCCATCCATCGCTGGTTAATGAAGTACTGGCCGGATCGCCCCGCCTCCTCGGCGATGGTCTCCTGCGCCTGCTTCTTCGTGCCAACGAACAGGACAGTGCCGCCCCGCTCCACCGTGTCAGCGATGAACCCGTGCGCCTGGTTGAGCGCGCCCACCGTCTGAGCAAGGTCGATGATATGGATGTTGTTGCGCTGGGTGAAGATAAAACGCTTCATCTTCGGGTTCCAGCGGCGAGACTGGTGCCCGAAGTGAACTCCGGCCTCGAGCAGACCCCGCATGTTTACTGCATTCGCCAAGCTGTACTCCTTATTTTTTGGTTGTATCCTCCGCCCCTGTTAAACTAGCTCCGGGGACCGGCATAAACCGGCAGGACCCGACTATCCAGAGGCGTGTGTATTTTCGCCGCCCGATGCTACCGGACGTACCCAGAAGTATATCACAGCGGTCTGAACGGCGGCAGCGTGAGGC
>JACDAU010000010.1 GCA_013695265.1 Chloroflexia bacterium | reverse complement strand
GTATGGAAGCAGCACGCCGGCGAATGATATTCCCGCATTCGTGCGATCGACCACCCCAGTCGGGTCTACGGCGCCCAAAACATCCAACTTCGCATGATCGCTTGTGGGATCATATGCGTCAGCGGTTGTGTAGTCGAACCCGGTGCCGTCGTTAGGCGCGGGCACGCCGGTGGAGGCGGTGGTGCTGGCCGTCAAGCAGGTGCCCGTCGTCTGGTCCTGATACGCGCTGTAGGTGGTGGAGCACGGGTTGTGGCCGTCGACCTCAACGAAGCTGATGGGGTTGCCTCCAGCCAAGGCGTACCGGTTCTGCGTCAGCGGGTCGGTGCCCAGCGCCATGTCCGCCAACGCCCCGCTGAACGTGTCCATCTGCAGGAACCGGCCAGTGTCCGGGCTGAACCGCCTGGCGCCCATATCCAGCGTCTTTGAGCCGGAGTCGTAGCGCTTGCCGGTGTACCGATACGGGTTCGTGGGCAGGTTCGGACTCTCGTCTCCGGCGGAGAGGTCCGAGTCGAGGTCGCCGTATGGCTGGTAACCGTCGCAGACGGTTCCCGTAAGGGCAGCGGGAACGCGCTGAATCCCGTACTGGGCGGTGCTTGTGCCCGCCTTGTCGAGCAGCATCGACACCGAGCCGTGCGGGTCCTGCGCGTACGTGTACTGCGCGGGCGTCCCCCCAGCCGGCGTCTGCGTCATCCCCGTCCGCTGACCCCACGCGTCGTACGAGTAGTCCTTCGTGCGCACCGAGCTCGTCCCGTTCGTGTGCTCCTCGCTCGACACCTGGCTCGTCAGTCCCACGTCGTCAAACAGCGTCGTCCGCGGTGTGGTGAACTCGGTGTGGGCCTCGACCTCCTGTGTCGGCCGGTCCAGCGCGTCGTACGTGTAGCTCGCGCTCTCCTCGTCTTCGCGAGGCCATTACCGGAGCTCGCTTCGCGAGCTGTCTCCACCACCCGTCCCGAACGACTCGTAGCCCACCAGCCGGTTCAGGTAGTCATACGAGTAGCTCTGCAGCAGGTTTGCCGACACCGTGCCGCCGTCGGGCGCGGGGCAGTCTGCCGCCGTGCCCGCCGCCGTCGTCACGCAGTCGAGGTTGCCGTCCGGGTCATTGTCCGTGTCGTAGTAGTACTCCTGCTGCTCGGTGCCGTTCACCGAGACACTGCGCAACTGGTTCGTCGCGGCTGGTGACGTTGAAGTTGCGGTCGTAGCCGTACGCAGTGAACGTGAAGTTGGTCGCGCCCTCCGTGTCCGGGTCAGGCGCGATTGCCTGCCTCCCCGTCGGCAGTGGCCCTGACAGACACGGGGAGAAGATCGTGCTACGCTACGCCGGTTCGGCGGGCGGCTCGCAACAGAAGAAGCGCGTGACGCGGGCCGGCAAAGGGGAGACGCCCCGCGTGCCCTCGGCTCCGGCCGGTGAGCACGCCGCACCCTTCCAGCTCCGCGACGAACGCCGTGTACTCACGCACGCTCAGGTTCAGGTGCGCGCGGACCTCATCCTTGTTCGCGCAGATCCGGCCCGTCGCGTCCGTCAGAGTGTACAGCGCCTCCAGCAACCGCCCAAGCCGCTCCTCCCGCGTCTCCAAAACCGCAACCGCGCTCTGGGCGAGCGGCACGAGCCGGGCGACCGCGCGCCGACTCATGCCCATGCGGCGGCCCACCTCCGCGAAGGAGAGCCCAAGGAACAGGTGTAACTGGAGCGCGAACCGCGCCGGTTCGGGGAGCTGCGACAGCCCTTCCAGCAGCTCGGTGAGCGCGTAGAGCCGGGCCGGATATGGATCGCCGCCGAGATGGACCGCACTGGGGATGCTGACCTCGCGATACTGCTTGCGGCGCGCGCGACGCACATGTCGCAACAGGGCGCCCGCGAACTCGCGCTCCATCGCCTCGCGGAACTCGGAACCCGGCCAGGCGTCCAGGAACTCCGCGAACACGATGAACACCTCCTGCTCCAGGTCGGCGCGCTCCCAGAGCCGTGGGAGGCCGCGCTGCTGGGCAACAGCCTCGCGCACCACGTCGCCGCAGTGCTCCCACAGCAGGTTGCGCGCGGCTGGGTCGCCCGACCGCGCGCGCAGAGCCAACTCGTCAAGGGTCGTGGATGGTGCCGTCAAGCGCGCCGCCTTTCGTATTCGCTGAAATCATCCAGCCTGAGAGAAACTGCTCATACGCCATCCGGTTGAACCCTGGTGCATGTAATCCCGAACTCCGTGAGGGATCCGTACCCCCGACCACGGATTCCTCGCAGGCTCGGAATGACAGATGCACTATCAATCAGCCGGAGTTAGTATCAGAGCTTAAATGCAGAGCGGGCGGCTCGTGAAAGCCGCCCGCGCTTTGTGCCGCCACGGGACTTGTTGCGTTAGAACCAGGGATCAACTCCTCACTCCCTCCGCAACTGGGGGAATGAGGGGGGAGACGCTACGGTCGCTCGTCCGGTGCTACCCCCGCCGATGCGGTTCTCTCCCCACGCCACCCCTCCGGATGCGCGCGCCAGCGGTACGACAGATTGCGCTTCCCACCCTTGTGGCGGTCGCAACGCAGAAAGACGAGCCGCTCCCACGGTACCCGCTCGAAGGCCCGCTGAAGGTCGTGCTCCTCTACTAGTACACTGCGCTGGAGCGTGATTGCGCCCGGCTCATACAGCACGGCGGAGTGCTCGGGCTGATCGTCAATGGCATCTTCGAGGTGCATGATGGGTTGTCTCCTCTCTGGTTCCAATGTGCTGATATTAGCACAAATGTTCTATTACCACAACCCCTTTCGCATGAACAAATCATAAACACGTCCAACGTCCTGATTGCGTGCCCACGCCGGGTAACCGTATAGTCGGGGCATCGTCGTGTGGCCCAAACGCTCCGACCTGTTAGGAGGCCGAGATGCACCAGGCGCGTGTGTGGCTGCTACTCCTGCCCCTGCTACTGGCGAGCGCGTGCGCGCTGGGCGGCGGTTCCACGCCGACCGCCCAGCCACCGACACCGACCGCGAGCACCCGTGAGGACACGCCCACCATCAACTCGCGGCCACCTACGTCCACCGTGCGGCAAACAGCGACGCCTCGCGCTCGCCTGACAACGGCGGCCACTTCGGCTCCAACCGCGACGGCGCCGACGGAGATCGCGTATCTGCGCGGCGGCGAGGTCTGGCTCGTTGCGGCTTCGGGCGAAAAGCCCCGGCGGATCGCCAGCGGCCACAACGCCTCCCCCGCGTGGTCCCCGGCCGGGCGTGCGGTCGCTTACGTGCGGCTACGCGCCGGAAGCGGTGGGGGCGCGCTCATCCTTCATCCTATCGACGGCAAGCCACGCGTGCTCGTCGGCGCCGGGGTCACGCAGCTCGCGTGGAGCCCGGACGCGAAGCGCCTCGCCTACACACGCACCGTGGACCGCGACGCCGACAGGCGGCTGGAGCCAGACGCGGACCGGAGCACGGTGTCCACGGTCGAAGTCGCGAGCGGCCGAAGGAACCAGATCGGTCCTGGCTTCGATCCGGCGTGGTCGCCCAATGGCGGCGTCCTGCTCTCGACCCCTGGCAGGGTCCGGGGAGGCGTGACGCAGGGCAACGCGCTGCGGTTCTACCCACCGGGAGGCCCGGGTCGAGTGCTCGTTGCCACCAGTGATGTGCCGAACGACCTTCGGCAGTACGGCACGCCGTTTCTGTCGACGACGCGGCGCCTGCGCCACGGCGCGCTCAGCCCGGACGGGAAGACGGTCGCGTTCAGCGCGCTCGGCGGCGTGGGGATCCTCGGCACGCGCGAGGTGCGCGGCGGGCAGGTGCAGGTGCAGGACCTGCTCGCGGAGAGCGGCTTTGGCCCGGTCGTGTGGGCGCCAGTGGGCTC
>JACDAU010000563.1 GCA_013695265.1 Chloroflexia bacterium | reverse complement strand
CTTCATATCGGTGGACCAATCCGGTATCTCGGCAGTCCGGCTATCGCTGTTCAACTCGTTGTACAGTTGCAGCCATCCCTCGGATGGAGTCTTGTCTATACCTGAGCAGCTACCCTGCTGTTGACAGGCGGCGTATCGGGTGGGCTTCGGCATGCTGTGCTCGATGGAGGCGTCTTTAAACTCGATCGTAACTTAAGGCTCGACGATCACTTTGACGGACTCGTCCTTCCCGCTGGAGAGCGCCTCGAAAGCCGCCGCCGCAACGTCCAGCGATACCGTCCCTTCGAGCAGGGGACGGACATCCACGACGCGCTCGTTGATGAGCTGCACGGCTTCGCGGTACTCCTCCGGGGAGTAGGCGTAAGACCCCTTGATGACGCGCTCCTGCGGCACCAGCTCGTACAAGGCGAGATCGACGCTCGGGTTGGCGAGACCGACCAGCACGAGCGTGCCGCCGCGTTGCGTACACTGGAGCGCCTGCTTGATTGTTAGACCGATGCCCACCGCGTCGAGGCTGCTCGTGACCCCCAGGTCATTCGTCGCCGCCATGATCCGGCCGGTCACGTCGTCTTCCGCGCTGAGGGCTTCCGCGCCAATCGCGCGGGCCACGTCGAGGCGGTGCTGTATGCGGTCCGTTAGAAAAACCGGCCCGACGCCCCGGCTGCGTAGCACAAGGAGGATACAGAGGCCGATGGTGCCGCCGCCCAGGACCAGCGCGGGTTGTCCGGCCTGCAACCCCGATAGATTTACAGCCCGCAACGCCACAGCCAAAGGCTCCGCCATCGCTCCCTCGGCGTTCGATGTGTCGTCCGCGATTGGCACCGCGTTGGCTGCGGGTACGGTGACGTAGTCGGAGAACGCGCCCGCCGCGCCCATGTTCACGCCCAGTACCAGGCGGTTGGGACAGAGCTGCTCCAGTCCCGCCTTGCAGTAGGCGCAGATCCCACACGTCTTCATCGGATTCACGGCGACGCGCTGTCCTGGAGCTACTGACGGGTCGTTTCCTTCCTCAAGCCGCTCGACTACGCCGGTGAGTTCGTGGCCCATCACGGTGCCCGGCGTGCGGCGGCCCGAGACGCCGGTATATCCGTGCAGATCGCTGCCGCAGATGCCAACAGCGGCCACGCGTACCAGCACGTCGCCAGGTTCCGGCTGCGGCGTCTCGATCTCTTCGAGCGTCATGTCGTGCGGGCCGTTCCAAACCAGTGCGCGCATCTCGTCTCCTTTGTGTGCTCGACTGACGGTTATGCCGATGGTGGCTGCATCGTAGCACGTCTGTCGTCGCCGGCACGTGCGGAGCACCGTACCAATTAAATCTACAAGGGCCGCGACCCCTCCGTGGAAAGCTGGTGTACTTACGCTGCGGATATGCCTCAGGCGGACGCGCTGGACCACAGTCGGCGGACGTTCTGGATCGAGCGGCGGAGACCGTCCAAGCCCTCGTCGCCTCCGTACTCGACCGAGAGCCAGCCACTGTAGTCGATTACCTTCAGCAACTCGAAGATCGCTGGGTAGTCCACGACGCCCTCGCCGGTCACGGCGTGTGGGTATGCATTCGGCGCGACGCGGTCGCTGCAATGCACATGAACCACATACTCCCGCACCTGGCGCAGCAACGCGACGGGATCCTCCCCGTTCACGACCTGATTTGAGCAGTCGAAGTTCACCTTGATCGAGGTGTCACGCAGACCGTCGAGGATCTCCAGAAAGGTTGCCGTGTGTCGCGAGAAGTCCGGCGCTGGCCAGAAGTAATCCTTGTAGTGGTTCTCGTACGCGAGGAATACCCCTGTGGTCTCCGCGTATTCCAACGCGCGCTGCATACCGTCCACCGCGAGCCGGACTCCCTCGGTGTGCGGTTGGCCCGAATGTTCCTGCCCGGCGGTCAACCGCACGCACGTCGCGCCGAGAATGGCCGCTGCGTCCAAGTTTTGCCGGGTGGTCGTGAGCGCCGCCTCGCGCCGTTCTGAATCCGGATTCGTGAAGTCCGCCGCGCCGATTACCTGCGAGACGGCCAGTCCTCCCTTCTGAATCTGTTCGGCCAGCGTCTCGAGGTAACGTGGTTCGTAGCTGCGCAGGTAGCGATCATGGACCTCGGTCGCTTCCAGGCCGAGCCCGGCGGCGATGTCGAACCACTGCGGCGGTTCCATCGTGCGATCGAGAACCATTTCCTTGAAATAGATCATGGGGATGGCACTCAGCCCCTTATATTGGTCGTTGGCCCGGTGTGTCGTCACAACGTCTCCTGAGGAACGCGGTCGTTCCGTGCTGCGGTCATCGGTGACCAGGCGAAGTGGCGACGGTTCCACCTGGTACTGCGCCCAGCCAGTTCCTCCGTCGTCTAGCTCGGCAGCTTGGCGGCAATCACGTCGACCATCTCGATGGTGGGCTCTGCGAACAGCACTCCGACGTTCTCCTTCAGTACCGCGGCAACCTGGCCTGAGAGGTGCGCCTGCCGCCCTGCATCGTCCGGGAACACGTCAAAGATGCCGAACGTGGATGGCCCCAGGCGGATGCCGAACCACGCTGTCGTTGCCGGTTCTGACTGGACCAACGGCAGACCGGCGTTCAGGAACTGCTCGACTTCCGCCTCCTTGCCTGGCATCGCTTCCAACCGAACGAGCAGGCCGACTGTCACTGTACTCTCCATGGTCTGTCTCCTTTCAACGCGCTCTGGCGCTGCTATGATTAGGTAGTCACTACCGAGGGGAACGCTCCTGTTCCCGCCCGCGTTGGACCTTGAGGTCCTGGAACTCGACTTTGACGTGCAGCTTGCTCTCACCGGGCTTGCGCCACTCGATCGTTTTGCCGGTCCATTCGTGCATGCCCTCAGCCTCCTCGATGGCATAGCCAATCAATTCCCCCCGCGTGTTACTCGCTACCATCATCTACGGCCGTACCGGACATGGACGCGAGAGCGCGGTTGTACACGGCTCCCCGTTCGCGGACGAAGCTCAATTGCTCGACCGTCGCCTTTAAGGTGTTCGGGTCCGTCGGGGATACGTGCTGTCGGTCATCGGTCACATCCTGATCGATAATGACCCGCTGCTGCTTACGGCTTCAGAACGACTTTCATGCATTCGTCCTCTTTGTTTTTGAAGGTCTCGTATCCCTTTCGAGCGTCGGCGAGTGGCATCGGATGGGAGATGATGAAGCTTGGGTCGATATCACCGTTCTGGATCTTTTCCAGCAATGGGTGGGTGTACCGCTGCATGTGCGTCTGCCCGGTCTTCAAGGTCAGCCCGCGGTTCATCAGCGAACCCAACGGGAACTTATCCACAAAGCCGCCATACACTCCCGGCACCGAGACGGTGCCGCCACTACGGCACGCCATGATCGCCTGCCGCAGGGCAGTTGGCCGGTCGCTTTCTGAGCGCACGGCCTGCTTCACGCGGTCGAATGCTCCGGCGACGCCAGTGTCGTGTGCTTCCATCCCAACCGCATCCATCGTAGAGTCCGGTCCACGGCCACCCGTCATCTCCTTGAGCACGTCGAGCACGTCGTTCTCGTCGTAGTTAATTGTTTCCGCTCCCCCTTGTTCGCGCGCCATGCGCAGCCGGTATTCGACGCGGTCGATCGCGATCACCCGCTCCGCCCCCAGCAGATACGCACTCTTGATGGCGAGTTGCCCTACTGGCCCGCAGCCCCAGATGGCGACGGTGTCGCCCGGCTGTATGTTGCAGTTCTCTGCGGCCATCCATGCCGTGGGGAAGATGTCGGAAAGAAAGAGTACCTGCTCGTCCGGTATCCCGTCTGGAATCTTGATCGGACCAACATCGGCGAATGGCACGCGCGCGTACTCGGCTTGGCCGCCGGGATAGCCGCCGAGCATATGCGAGAAGCCGAACGCCCCCGCAGGCGAGTGACCGAGCAACTCCTCCGCGATTTTGGCGTTTGGGTTGGAGTTCTCGCACACCGAAAACAACCCCTGCGAGCAAGACCAGCAATTGCCGCACGATATGGTGAATGGCACCACCACGCGGTCACCGATCCGGAGATTTGACACTCCCCTGCCCACCTCGACCACCTCGCCCATGAACTCGTGTCCGAGGATGTCGCCCTTCTGCATCGTCGGCACGTAGCCGTCATACAGGTGCAGGTCCGAGCCGCAGATTGCCGTCGATGTGATTTGCACGATCGCGTCGCGCGAGTTGAGGATCTTCGGGTCGGGCACCTCCGAAACCTCAACGCTGTTTCGCCCCATCCAGGACGTAGCCTTCATTCTGAATCCATTCCTTTGCCACCGCTATGCGAGATTCCGCACCGTCTACGCCGTAGGCGCTTCCTCTGGAGCCTGTTCGGGGGGTTGCGAAGGTTGCCGCCGCGAAAGCGTGCCCTCAGACAGGACCACTTCGCCCGTTTCCATCACCTGCTTGAACGCGCGCAGGTCGTCCTTTGTCTGCTGGTTCGGCTCCTCACCAAAGAGCTTGGCGGCCGTTGCCCCGAGTTTACCGCCGGGCGGGTCGTACTGCATCTCGATGTGCACCTCCGTGCCCTTGTTGCCAGGCGCGGGAATGAAGCGTACCAAACCCGAGTTCGCCACGTCCGCGCCCTCAAGTGAGCGCCATGCGATCAGTTCGTTCGGTCGGTCCTCCACTAGCTCGGCGTCCCACTCCACCTTGGCTCCGGCCGGCGCTGTCGCTACCCAGTGGGAGAGACCTTCCCCGGTGACCGCCACCGATTCGAGGTGACTCATGAAGCGTGGAAGTTGTTCGAAGTCGCGCCAGAACTGATAAAGGTCCTCCGCCGAGCGGTTCACCGTGATCGCCTGCTTCACATCCATCGCCTTCGTCCTCCCTGTAGCTCTCAGCCTGCGTACTACCCAGCAACCCGAACACGTCCTGGATTGTACCCTCAGCGGTCTGACGGCCAGTGCCGTTGTCGTCCACGGTACAATGCACAATATCTGCCACCCTGCTCCCCGAGTGGGCGCCGCAACCGCACGGGCGAGGGGGTGCCGGTCGGCGCTTACTGATGGTTTGACCATCGCCCATTCGCACTCGTCCTCGCCAGGTTGCAGCCTTATGGAACTGGGACAGACGGGTACGAGCCACTGCGGCAATAAGGGCATGGAGCTTGCTACTGCTGGACGACGACGCTGCAAGCCGACGATCCCCACGTAGCGTCATATCTTTGGAGGTGCCTCTTGGCTGAACGGCCGATCTCTGTGGTGAGCTACGCGGCGAAATCTGACGAGGAGCCGCCCCTTCCCGCGTATCTCGGCCTGGTGACTGTGTACAACGCGTTGTTCGCCGGATTGCTGCTGGTTGCCGTGCGCTCAGGACGGAGGCTGCCGGAGCGCGTTGCACTTTCAGACATGCTGCTCTTCGGCGTTGCGACGTTCCAGTTGAGTCGAATCATCACGCGCGATAAAGTGACCAGTTCGGTTCGAGCGCCATTCACTGAGATTGAGGAGCCAGGAGCGGATGGCGCGCTGAAGGAAACACCCAGTGGTAGTGGTTTGCGGCGTGCCCTGGGTGAGCTGTTGACCTGCCCGTTCTGCATTAGCCAGTGGATCGCGACTGCCTTGATGGGAAGCCTCTTGTTTGCTCCCCGCGTCACCCGGATCGCCGCCTCCGTTCTTGGGATCGTCGCGCTCTCGGATGTCCTGCAATACGCGCGTGAGTTCGCCCGCAAGCAGGCGGAGGCGTAGCACGGTCCGGCCGTGATAACGAGTGCCACGAACGCAACTGTCAAAGCCGCCCGGCGGTTACGCCATCGTCGGGCGCGGGAGGAGAGCGGCACTTTTTTAATCGAGGGCATCCGCCTCGTCGGTCAGGCGTTGGAATCCGGCGCAACCATTCGGAGACTCATGGTCGCGCCGGAACTGCTAGATAGCACGTATGCTCGTGGAATCGTGGAGCGACTGCGCTCGTCGGGAGTGGACGTTGTTGACGTGAGTCCGGCAGTCTTTCGAGGACTTTCGGCGCGCGAGAACCCGCAAGGCATCGCGGCGGTGGTGCAGCAGGTGTGGACGCCCCTTGGTGAGATCACGCACCTTGGAGGTCTGGGCTGGGTTGCACTGGATGCCGTTGCGGACCCAGGCAACCTCGGCACAATACTTCGCACCTGCGACGCGGTGGGCTGTGAGGGGGTGCTCCTGCTCGGCGCGGCCACCGACCCCCACGACCCGTCGGCAGTACGAGCGAGCATGGGGGCGATCTTCTCTCAACAGATGGCGCGCGCCAGCTTCGAGGAGTTTGCCGCGTGGAAAACGGCGCATGGTCACTCGTTCGTGGGCACATCCGGGGAGTCGACGCAGTTGTATCGCGCCGTGGCCTATCCTGCGCCGATGGTACTGCTGATGGGCAGCGAACGGCAGGGACTCACGGTCGCGCAGCGGGAAATCTGCGATGCGGTGGTGCGCATCCCGATGGTGGGCACGGCAGACTCCTTGAACCTCGCCGTTGCCACGAGCGTTGTGCTCTACGAGGTGTTCCACCAGCAGCAGAGCCGATAGCGCCGTATACTGTAAAGGCTGTCCGTAAGTCATGTTTGTATGATGCGGTGCGGCTCGCTGTGACGACCCGGTGGCGAGGCA
>JACDAU010000519.1 GCA_013695265.1 Chloroflexia bacterium | reverse complement strand
TTGCGACAGGGCGACGAGAATTACGACGGCCCGACGGCAGGCGGTGGCTACTCGGCAGAGAACGCCCAGGCACTCCAGAGCCGCACGTTCGACCTCGTGGCGCTGGCGACGAAGGGCCGCCGCTACGAGGAGCTCGACCAGCTCGTGATGGAGTTGCTGCTCGGGGTGCGGTAGGGCACAGCCTGCCAACCCTCTACGACACGCCTGCCCACCTGTGCCGTAGAATAACCTCATTGTGAGCGTCACCAACAAACCGCATATCCTGCTCGTCGACGACGAGTCCGCGATCACCACCAACCTCGCGCCGTTCCTGCAACGCGCGGGGTTCGAGGTGCGCGTGGCCACCGATGGCGAGGCGGCACTGGAGCAACTCGCTGCGGAGCGGGCCGACCTTATCGTGCTCGACGTGCTGATGCCACGGCTCGATGGCCGGGAGATGCTGCGCCGATTGCGCGCGGAAAACAACTGGACCCCGGTCGTGCTGCTCACCCAGGTCGGCGAGGCAACGGAGCGCGCGATGGCGCTGGAAGAGGGCGCGGACGACTACCTCAACAAGCCGTTCGACCCGCACGAGCTGATCGCCCGCATCCGCTCCGTGCTGCGCAGGGCCCGGCCCGGCCAGCCACCCCTCAGCGCGTCCCGCCGCCTCGCCTCGGGCACCCTCCAGCTCGACCGCCTTGCGCGGCGGGTCTGGCTCGACGGTTCGGAGCTTACGCTAACGCCAAAGGCGGTGGCGCTGCTCGAGTACCTGCTAACCCACCCCGACGAACTCGTGAGCCGAGAGCGGCTGCTTGACGCCGTTTGGGGCTGGGATTACCCCGCGGGCACGCGGGCAGTCGACACGCGGGTAGCGGAGATCCGGCGCGCACTGCACGACGACGCGGCTCACCCCACGTATATCGAGACCATCCCCGGCCAGGGCTACCGCTTCGCTGCGGTTGTGAATGCCGCTCAATGAAGATCGGTGGCCGGCAGGTCAAGACCCCATGGCTGCTCGCGCTCGTTCCCTTTGGAGCCTGCGCGCTTTTGGGCCTGGTGGTCCGCGCACTTCCCGGTCCGAGTCCAACGGTGTATGTTGAGTTCAGCGTCGCCGAATGGCTGCTCGTGGCCGGCGTGCTGCTCGGCGCGCTGGTGCTTGGGGTGGTCTGGCTTCAGAGTCGCGAGCATCAGCGGCTCCGGGAGAGAGTTGCAGAACTCCAGAAGCAATCAGCGGACGACCGTCGTCGACTGCTCCAGCGGGTCGACCACGAGTTAAAGAACCCGCTGACGGCTATCCGCGCGGGGATCGCGAACCTCACGGACGCACCCGCTGAGAGTGGGGAGGCACTGCAAAGCGTTGTCGCGCAGACGGTCCGCCTGAGCCGTCTCGCGGCGGACCTGCGCAAGCTCGGTGAACTGGAAACGCGCCCGCTCGAAAACGCTCCAGTGGACCTCTCAGAACTTCTTCGGGAGGTCATCGCACTGGTCCGCGAGCGGCCGGAAGTGGCTGATCGAACGCTCAGCCTCGGCCTTCCCCAGGCGCCGTGGCCGCTCCCCCAACTCTCGGGGGACCACGACCTCCTCTTCCTCGCGATTCATAACCTGGTAGAGAACGCAATCAAGTTCACCCAGAAGGGCGATACCGTTGAGGTGCGCGCCTACGAGGAAGACGCCGGTGTTGCCATCGAGGTCGCCGACACCGGCCCCGGCATTCCCGAGGATGAGGTGCCGCATGTCTGGGAGGAACTCTCTCGAGGACAGGCCGCCCGCGCCGTTCCCGGCACCGGGCTCGGCCTCGCGCTCGTGCGCGCGATCATCACCCGCCACGGAGGCGCCGCGACGATTCGCAGCCGAGTCGGCGTCGGTACGGTGGTCACGGTGAGCCTGCCGGGTGAGGGTATTTCGGTTCAGTAACGTCGTGTGCCGGGACGGTAACAACGGCGTGATTGGCACGCAACATCGGCGGAGTATCTTGATAGTAGTGACCGAGCATGGCGACCGGGAAACGCAACAGAGTAGGACCAACAGGCTATGGCACAGCCTGCGAGCCATTCGGTACCCTGTTGATGGAGCGTTCCCTACCCGCTCGATCCAGGAGTTAACCACCCAGAACCAAGGAGAGAAAAATGCACGCACCCTCGGACAGGAAACCGAAACTCACAATACTGCTCATCGTACTTGCAATGGTCGTAAGCGCCTGTGGCAGTATCGGCATCAACAACGAGGAGCCAAAGCAGACAGCGAACCTGACTCAGGAGCAGATCCGGGCAACCGTGCAGGCAGAGCTTCGGGCGACGGAACAGGCAGGCGCTGGTGCGGCCACCGAGGCCACGCAGTCGGCCGAGACCCCGGTTAGCGGCACCGCCGAGACGGCCCAGCCCGAGCCGGGCGCGACAGAGGCGAGCACGCCCGGAACAGACGGCGTTACGGAGAACCCGACGAGCGTGGTTGAGGAAGAGACACCCGATACCCCGACGGAGGAGGAGACTCCGGTGCCGGCGCCTACCGAGGAAGATGACGGTGGCTCTGTCGTGGAGATCGGCACGCCCGAGCCTGAGGCGACCGAAACCCCACGGGCGGCCAATGCCACCATCAGCCGCGCCGTGCTCGTCAGCGGCAAGCCAAATCCGAAGGCGACGAAGGGCGCGACGAAGTTCGACTTGCTGGATCGGCGGATATCGCTCGTGGGCGACCTCGAGGGTGGTCCGGAGTACGGCTCGCTCAAGGCTGAATGGGAGCTGGTCGCGGTGCCGGGACGCAACCTTCAAGAGGCGGACCGGAAGGTTCTGACGCAGTACCTGAGCGTCCGCCAGGCGAACCCGTTCACCTTTAGCGCCGAGTTCGATCTGGACAGCCCACCGTCCGAGGGCACGTATCAGGTCAAACTCTCGATCGACGATAAGGTCATCAAGCGGGTGCCGTTCACGATCACCGCGAAGGCACCGCGCCTTATCGCCAAGCCCGGCAAGCAGGTCCAGGGCGGCACGGGCCGACTTGTCATCAAGATCCCGAAGGGCACGAAGGTGTGGGAGTATCAGATCATTGACTCCGATCTGAGAGAGGTCGTGCAACAGTATGGCAACTCGCTGAAATACGAGGAGACGCCGGGCGTCCATCAACTCCCCGCTGGGACGTATATCCTCCAGGTGTCGCCCTCGCTCGGCGGCAGCAATGGTGGCCTGTATCGCGTGACCGTGGCAGCGGGCCGCGAGACCACCGTACAACTTGGGGCGATCAAGATCGTCTCTGGCCAGGTGCCGCAGAGCATCTTGTTGCTCGACAAGGTGACCGGGCGTCCGGCAGGACGGGAACTCTCTGGCGGCAGCAGCGACGACAGCCTGTTGAAGGGTGCGCGGGCGATCCCCGTGGGACGCTACGAGGTCTACTTCCGCTCCGGGAGCGGCCCGTACGTCAAGGTCGGCGATCTGGAGGTACGGCCCGGCCTGGTCAGTACCCTGCGCGTGTAACGCCGGTCAATCCCAGAGGATGACCAAGTATTCGTGG
>JACDAU010000516.1 GCA_013695265.1 Chloroflexia bacterium | reverse complement strand
GCGGTAAGCGTTATGCGTGTACTGGCTGAAGCGCTCCTGAGAGGTGCTCGTGATGTTCACCGTAGAGCGATTCATCGCAAGACGTTCCGCCAGGATGCGCTGTGTAAAATGATACTCCTCGTCGAGTACGGCGAGGTTGCGCCGACTGGCGTTGAGTTTGTCCATCTTTTGCGCACCGAGCGAGTGTGCCGTAAAACTGAACGGTACCCCGGCGCATTCCTCGATCAGTGCGCCGCACAGCCCACCGTCGCCATAGTGAGCAGTGGTGAGATCGGGCAGTGGGCCTTCGCGTTCGTACCGTTCGAGCAGCGCTGGCACGAATTGCGCGCCGAGGTGCGGCCACAGATCCTCTTTTCGGAGGAACCCGGCAGGTCCACAGGGCACCCGCACGATGCGGACGTTTGGATTGCCTGGGTAGGCGTCATCCGCGGCGGCGAACTCTGGCCACGCGGCGTCGACTATCTGGCGGGTGACGATGTCGATGCGGTGTCCGAGGCGGCCCATTGCGAGCGCCAGTTCCTTCACGTAGACGAGTTGCCCTCCGAAGTCCGGGTGTGCCGTCCAGTACCTGTCGGCAGGATCGAAGTTTCCCTGGGGGTTGAGGAAGGCGATGTGCATGCGGTCCTCCTGCCTGGTGGCGTTGCGGTGCGAATCCAGCCGGACCCGGTGTCTGTCACGCGTTGGTACAATATATCCATGTGGAGTTCGGAGTTTACCATACATACCGGCGAGAAACCGGCCGTCACGGACCTGACGGCGCGGGTCAGTGATGCCGTTCGGGATCTGGGTGACGGTCTGCTGCACGTCTTTCTGCCACACGCGACTGCGGGGCTTGCGCTGATTGAGCCAGGCTCGGGCAGCGACCCCGATTTGTTGGACCGGCTGGAGGAGTTGCTGCCGCGCGCGGACGTGTACCGCCACCGCCACGGCTCGCCGGGGCATGGCCGTGACCACGTCCTGCCGGCGTTCATTTGTCCGGCGCTCGTGCTCGCGGTGCGAAACGGGCGGCTGGACCTGGGCACGTGGCAGTCGCTTGTGATTGTGGATACGAACGGCGACAACGCGGTGCGCACCGTTCGCCTCAACTTCATTGAGGGATAGCTAGTCTTTGCTGGGGCGCCGCGGCAGGCAGCCCGAACCGGGGCGAATCGGGGCGGGCTCGGATCACTGCGTGTTCTGTTCCAGACACGACCAACCCCAGGTACTGTTTGAGACCGAAAGCCTGTACGCGATGCCGGACAAGTACCCGATGCTGCCCGGACACACCCTGATTATCGCCCGGCAGCACTTGGCCTGCTACGCCGCCGCCTCCGATGCGCTTCTCGCGGAACTGGACAGGGCGATCTCCCACGTCCGGAGCTTCCTCGATGCGGCGTACGATTCGCCCGTGCTCATCTTCGAGAACGGCGTCGCCGGCCAGACCGTGTTCCACGCGCATCTGCACCTGGTCCCTGTCCGCATCCTGGAGATCTCCGACACGCTCGCCGCGCACGAGGACATCGCGTCCTCTACGGGCTGGAAAGACGCCCGAGCGCATTATGTGCTGCATGGGATGTACCGGTACGTGCAACTCCGCGACCGGCGTTACATCATCGCGGGATACAGCCCTGTGCTGCACACGATGCGGCGCGTGATGGCCGAGACCACCGGCCTCTCGTGGAGCGAGCATGGCTGGGCCAGGGCGACGACGCCCGAGGACGTGCGGAACTTGAACCGTCGCTGGCACGAGTGGATCGCCAGGGACGACGCGAACGCCTGGTAGCGATCCCGATCTCGGAGCCTCGATGCCAGCTCTGGGAGACTGTTATCGGTAGTTTGTGGGAAACGGGAGGTAGGGGTGAAGCCTTCGGCGGATAGCACGGTGCGGTACCGGGCGACGCGGTGGTCATCTGGTCCAACTAATTCGGTAATGTCAGCCAAAACAAAGCACTTGCGAGTGGGGCGCGCTCAGTTCTCCGACCCCTGCGGACTTGAGAAACCCAGGTAGGAGGCTCATATTCGGTGTTGTAGGACCGTTGAGGGCAGCAGAGCGGGCAGGGATGGACAGTGAAACGCCACATCGTTGCTTTGGTTCAGGTATTTAGTTGAAGCTGATGCCCGGTGGGTCGCCCCTACCGCGGATACGCGACTATTCAGCCGGATTTCGTGTTACAGGACGAGGAGTCCACGGCGGGCGGCGGTGCTTACCGCCTCAGTGCGGCTGAACGCGCCGAGCTTCGAAAGCACCGAGCTCACGTGGAACTTCGCCGTGTGCTCACTGATCCCGAGTTGCGTCGCGATGGTCTTGTTCGGCAGCCCGTCCGCGATGAGCTGCAGCACCTCCATCTCACGGCGGGTGAGCGTCTCGCCTTCCGGCGGTTGCACGCGCTGCCTGCCTTCGGGGGGCGCAAGTAATTCTTCGATCCTGACCGGGTCGACGACGGTGAGCCCGCGTGCAACGGCACGCACAGCTGCGAGGATCTCTTCCTCGCCAGCGTCTCGTCGCAGATATCCACGGGCTGCGTGGCCGACGGTGAGATCTCCGGGGAGTTTCCCACCCATCAGCACGACTCCGAGGTCCGGTCGGGCCCGCGCGAGAGCTGCTATTGCCGCGATGTCCGCCTCGCCGTCGATCAGCGCCACATCCGCCGTGGTACTCGCGAGTCCGTCTTGGTCCACGGACATCCTCGCCTCCGCCACGACGAGGTCGCCGTGTCCTTCAACGAGCGCGCGCAGCCCCGCCCGGACCGTCGGAAACGGCGAGACCACGAGGACGCGTACCACTACGCCGCCGCCCGGACCGCTGGTGCCACGGTGAAATGACGGATCTCACCACTGCGCAGCGCAAGAAGCTCCAGGGCCGCATGCTCTCCCTGGGTCCACAGTACGCGCCGTAGTTCTTCCGTGGATCGAACGTCGGAGCCGTCGAGCGAGAGCAATACATCTCCCTGGAACAGGCCCGCCCGCCCGGCCGGGCTCCACTCCTCGACAGTCAGCAGCACAATTCCGCTTCGGACAGCGCTGCTTACCAGAACCTCTACTTCCGTTCCTGTAATGCCCAGATACGTGCGTTGGGATTCCGCAGGCTCCAGGAAGCGCTCGACAACGTGCGTCGGCACCGCGAGCGCGATGCCGGAGGCGGCAACCATCGCGTTGATCCCGAGCACCTGGCCGTGAGCGTCCGCCAAAGGGCCGCCGGAGTTGCCGGGTGCGAGCAGCACATCCGCCTGGATGAGGTCGTCAAGCCACGTGCGGTCCGGCCCAGCCACCTGTCCGACCCCGGTGATGATGCCGCCGGTCACGACCCCGCGCATGCCCATCAGGTTGCCAGCGGCAAGCACCCACTGGCCTGGGTGCGTATGAATCGAGTCACCGGGTGGGAGTGCCGGCAGATCTGTCGCGTCGACCCGTAAGGCGGCGAGGTCGTGGTCAGGGTCGCGCGATTCCACAGCCGCAGACAATTGCTCGCCCGTGGCAAGGGTAACGATAGCCGTCTCGTCTCGGACGACGTGGTGATTGGTAACGATCAACCCGTCCCTCCGCCATATCGTGCCCGAGCCGCTGCCGTGGCCGGACCTGACCATGACCACTCCTGCGAGTAGTCCCTCGGAAACCGCAGCGACGTCGAAGGAGAGAGAGATCGCGACGCTGGTGGGTCTGGTTTCTGCTGTCATCTGCTTGCGCCTTTGTTGCTGTGCGAGAGTTGGTAGAGAAAGCGTACGGTCGGGCAATCGTACGCCGGGCGTTCAGTCGAACGCCCCTACTTATGCCGACAGGTTTGGCAGGCGAGTCTTAGTCGCGCTGGCCCGGTTCCACCGTCACGTCCCGGAGCTCACCACCCCGGACGATCTTCATCGTAACGGGCTTACCCACGCGCTCGGGGGTGAGCTGCGCCTGCAGATCGTCCGGGTTTGCCAACGAGTCGCCTTCAATGGACACGAGAACGTCGCCGATGAAGAACCCCGCATTTTCGGCGGGCCCATCGGGTACCAGCGAGAGGACGATGAGCCCACTTTCCTGGCCACCGATGCTTTCGCGGACGCCCTGTGACAGTGGGACAACCTGCGTGCCGACGCCGAGAAACGCGCGCTTCACCCCGCCCTGGGCGAGCGCATGCACGAGGCGTGTAGCCGTGCCAACGGGGATAGCCAGTCCGGCGCCCTGGCTGAGCGTCCAGCTATTGACGGCCACAATTCGGCCTATAGCGTCCACGAGCGGGCCGCCGGAAAATCCGGGATAAAGCGTGGCATCGGTGCGGACAAAGTGGTCGAGTTGGCTACCTCGCGCGGTCCGCCACGACCCGCCTAGCGCGCTGATGATGCCCATCGTGGCCATCGTGCCCGCAGGGCCGGGGCGGCCGACGGCCAAGACCAGGCTGCCGACGCGGGCGCTTTCGTCGGGTGCGTATTTGATCGGTATGAGTCCGTCCGGGTTCGTCTTGAGGAGCGCGAGGTCGGAGCCGGGGTCGCGGGCGACGAGTGTTGCCTGCATCGCACGGCCATCGCCGGCGTGTACGGGAATCTCCGTTTCGTGCTCAATCGTGTGATCGGCGGTCAGGATGTGCCCCTCCGCGTCCCAGACGATGCCGCTGGACGCATTGCCCCGTCGGGCAGCCACGCGCACGACCGAGGCGCCAGCCAACTCGACCGCCGCCGCAAGCTCATTTGAAAGTGCCGAGAGCATCCCAGCTGGCGTAGTTTCCGTTGTCTGAGTCATGGTTGAACCTCCGTTCGTCATATTCCTGTCTGCTAGCTACAGGATAACCACGCGCATAACAACCCCGCATCGGTCATCTGGCTAGGCGCGGGCCTGACGGTTCGGGTGGTTCGGATCGTTGGGCGAAGCGTCCCCTGAACGCCTCGCCCAGCAACAAATGGTCTACTAGCCCGAGGTGGTGCGGTGCTCGACCGGGAGGCCGGCCTCCTGCCATCCCTTGAAGCCCTCTTCGATGAATCGCACGTCCGTGAATCCCATGTCCTTGAGGGTCTTCGCGGCGAGGGTGGCCTGACCACCAAGAGCACACGTCGTGATCACCGGACGCGAGCGGTCTTGGAGTTCCGCGTTGCGCATCTCCTCGGGGAGCTGCTGATCCGCGCCGATTGCGAGCGTGCCGAGCGGAACGTTCAGCGAACCGGGTATCGAGCCGGTCTCAGCGATTCCCGACGGTTCGCGCACATCTACAACGAGCGTGTTCGGATTCTGCTCGATCTTGTGCTGCGCCTCCTCGGGGCTGACCGGCGACACGTCTTGTCGCGCCTCCTCGACCATATTCTGGAATGTCTTCGCCATGGCTTGTTGTCTCCTGACTGTTTCCGCGATGTTGAGTTGCGCGGCGAGATCCGCGCACCTTGGACACTCGCACGGCACGTACCAGAAGATGATTCGCTGGTAGCAGGCACCTTCATATCCGCCAACCGAGCTTACTCACCGTGGCGGATCGTGACATCACTTGTCAGAAGGCTCGTAGGCTGACCGGAGCTCAACCGTCGGCCGATCCATGCATAGTAGTTATATGTCATATCTCAGGAAGTCCAATTGTATGGAGGAACGGATGCAGACCACTCCTACTGCGCGGCGGCGTTCTTGGCTGATCATCGCGATTGGTTGCGGGACACTATTTTTCATGTGTTCGATACTTACCGTTGTAGCCGTGCTGCTCGTGTCTAACACCCAGCCGCAGGAAGCAGGTTCGTCAACGGCTATAGTTGCGGCGGCACCCACTACTTCGCCAACCGAGGTAGAAGGTGTCAAGCCTACACTGGCAGTGACTTCCACAAGCTTGCCGGGCCGACGACCAACAGTCGAAGACACTGTGGTCGCTACCCAGGCGAAGGCGTCCAATTCGACCACGGGTGAGCGACCGAAGGCGTCAGTCACTCGCAAGCCACGGTCTAGGACGTTTTCTGTCACGTTCCCCAAATCTGGTGCCACTCTCCGTACCGCCACCATAACGGCGAAAGGCACCGGCACGCCAGGCGCAACCGTAACTCGTGATATCATTTTGGAGTCGGATACCACCACCACAGTTGGGGCAACGGGCAGGTGGAATAT
>JACDAU010000478.1 GCA_013695265.1 Chloroflexia bacterium | reverse complement strand
TTTCCAACCAGTTGTAGATATGGAGTGGTCACCCAATATGCCCGAGCAATATCAGGACACCCTGCCAAATGGCCTGACGATCGTCGGCGAGAAGATCGAAGGCGTGCGCTCGCTCGCGCTCGGCTTTGTCGTCGGCGCTGGCTCCGCGCACGACCCCGAAGAACGGGTCGGGCTGGCACATTTCACAGAGGCGATGCTGCTGGAAGGCACCACCTCCCACACCTCCCGCGAGATTAGCGACGCCCTCGACAACCTCGGCGTGCGCTACGGCACAAGCGCCGACTCCGAAACGATCGGACTCTCGGGGCAGATGGTGGGGACCAACCTCGGCCCTGCCCTCAGCATCCTGGCCGACGTGCTCCGCAATCCTGCGTTCCCCGAAGCGGAGCTGGAGCAAACTCGATCCTCCATCCTCCAGGAACTGCGGCACGAGGAAGACGAGCCGATGGTCCAGGTGCGCAACGTCCTGCGCAAGGTGTACTACAAGGGCCACCCGTATGCCAAGCGCCCCACGGGTGAGCCCCAAGCCATCCGGGATCTGACCCGGCACACCATCCAGGAACACCACGCCCGGTACTTCACCCCCGCGAACTCCGTCTGCGCTGTCGCGGGCGACTTCGACTGGGACGAGTTTCGCTCCCTCGCAGAAGGTGCGCTCGGCGCCTGGCAGGGAGACGGCAAAGCGCCCGAGATCGCGGCCCCGAACCCCGTGCCACAGATCTACATCGAGAACCGCGAGAGTCAGCAGGAGCACATCGCGGCCGCAGGGCCAAGCGTGCCATACGGCCACCGTGACTACTACGCCGCGATCATCGCAGCGGAAATCCTCGGCGGCGGAATGAGCAGCCGGCTCTTCGAGGAGGTGCGCGAGAAGCGCGCACTCGTGTATCAGGTTGGCGCGGCATACTCCCCCGGCCGGCACCAGGGGTCGTGGCGCGCATACGCGGGCACGACGCCGGAGAAAGCGCCGCAAACGTACAGCGTGCTGCTCCACGAGATGCGAAAGCTCGACGCCGATGGGGTGACCGAAGAGGAGTTCGACCGATTCCAGGGCTCCGTGCGCTCCTCCGTGTTAATGAGTGGCGAGAGCACGGGGGCCAGGCTGCGCTCACTCCTGACCTCGTGGTGGTACGAACGACGGCTCAAGGCCCTCGCGTACACGCGCGAGCAGATCGACGCGGTCACGATGGACCAGGTGAACAACACGCTCAAGGAATGGCCCGTGAGCGCCGGGCTCGTTCTTTGCGGCCTCGGTCCAAATACCCAGGAAGAGCTCACAAGCCTGGATCGTACGGCGTAGCGAACGGAAAGGTATTACCTAGATGACGGTACAGAACGAGGAACTGCTCGGGGTCGAGACATTGGCAAACGGCCTCACCGTGATCGGCCAGCGTATGCCCGGCGTGGAGTCGGTTGCGGTGTGCTTCCATGTGCGCACGGGCTCCCGCGATGAACAGGCGGAGATCGCCGGCATATCTCACTTCCTCGAACACATGATGTTCAAGGGCACCGAGCGCCGCAGCGCAATCGACATCTCCCGCGAGTTCGAGCGCATGGGGGCGGAGTTCAACGCGTTCACCTCCCACGAGAGCACGGTGTACTACGCACGCGTCCTGGGCGATCAGCTCCCACACGCGCTTGATGTGCTCGCGGACATGATGCGTCCCAAGCTCGATGAGGGCGAGTTCACGACGGAGAAGGGGGTAATCATCGAGGAGATCGCCCGCTCCGAAGACCAGCCAACGCACGAGCTGTTCGACCACCTCTTTACCAACTTCTTCGCTCCGCACCCGCTCGGCAACAGCGTGCTCGGCACCCCAACCTCGATACGCGACCTCCCGGTCGAACAGATGCGCGCGTACCACGCCCGCCGCTACAGCCCGAACAACATGGCGCTCGGCATCGCGGGCAACTTCTCGTGGGACACCCTGCTGCCGCTCGTGGAAAAGCAGACCGCATCCTGGCAGCAACAGGACGCTCCACGCCCATCACAACCGTTCACCCCCACCCCAAAGACCGGGGCGGAGGTGAAGCCAAAGCTACAGCAGGAGCACGTCGCCATCGCGACCGCCGCCCCGCCGCAGGAAAGCGATGATAGCTGGGCAGCAGATCTGCTGTCCGCGATCCTGGGCGACTCGACCGGCTCACGGCTGTATTGGGAGGTGGCACAGAAGGGCCTCGCGGACTCCATCGAGACCGGGTACTACGGGTACGAAGGCGTGGGCCTGTTCGCGACGTACTTCAGCGCAAGCCCCGAGAGGGCGCCGGAGGTGCTGCGGATCGTGCGCTCGGAGATGGAGAAGCTCCAGCGCGACGGCGTGACGGAGGAAGAACTCGGGCGCGCGCGGGTCAAGGCAGTGAGCGACACAGTGATCTCCGGCGAAGCGTCCCACCGGCGCATGTTCGAGGTGGCGGACCTGTACCTCGCGAAGGGACGGGCGATGAGCGTCGATGAGATCATCGCGGCGATAGAGGGGGTCACGGTGGCCGATGTCCGGGCGC
>JACDAU010000449.1 GCA_013695265.1 Chloroflexia bacterium | reverse complement strand
GCCCCGGACGTTGCCCGCGTAGGCGTACGGGTTGAGCGTGCGGGGATCATCCGCGTAGCCGGGGAAGGGGTTGCGCGAGAGGAACCTGCCCTTGGCCGGGTCGTAGTACATGGCTCGCAGGAAGTATAGCCCTGTCAAGTCGAGCTGCTCGCCCGTGAACCGGAACGCGCCGCTCGCTGTACCGGTCTGGTTCCGCAACGCTCCGAACGCGTCGTACTCGTACTTGGCGACCGTAGCGCCGCTCGCGTCCGTGTGGTAGTAGCCCTGGGTGCGACTCGTGTCGGTGGACGAGATCAGTCCCAGCCCGGGCACTTCGGCTCACTCGCGGCCTATCGCCTCGGTCAGACGTCGGATCGGACCACCGAGGCCCCCGCTCTCCGCAAGCTGTCGTAGCCCGTCCTCATCGCGCTCTCCGTGCCGCAGCTCCACCCGCACATCTCGCCGCATCGGCACCACGCGCGCCGCCGCTGCCAGGTACGCGCGGGACTCCGTCAACCGCTGCGCCAGCTTCGGCGGGTGGGCGTCGGCGTCGTCCAGCAGCGCGGCAATGGACGGATACGCCGCGATCAGGCGGGCCGCAGTCTTCGCGCCGACGCCGGGCACGCCGGGCAATCCGTCCGAGGGATCGCCGCGCAACATCGCGAACTCCCCGTATCGCGCCGGCGGCACGCCATACGACGCCGCCACCGCCGCCTCATCGAACACCTTCAGCTCCGAGACCCCCTTCACCGTGAACAACACGCGCACCACGGGTTCGGCGTCCCGGACGAGCGCGAGCATATCACGATCCCCGGTCACGATATCGACGCGGTCTCCCCCGTCGGCAGCAGTACACAGCGAGGCGATTGCGTCGTCCGCCTCCCAGCCCGGCGCGGCGGCGATCTCCGCTCCCAGCGCGGCCAGCGCCGAGTCGAGCAAATCGAACTGCGGCGGCAGCGACTCCGGATCCGGCGGACGCGCCGCCTTGTACTCGGGAATCGCCTGCACCCGCTCCGCTGGACGGTAGTCGTCGTCGAGCACGTGCGTCACGCGGTCCGGCGCGTACGTCGCGAACAGGCGCGCCGTCATGTCCAGGTAGCCGTGGACCGCGTTCACCGGGTTGCCAGCCGCATCCGTCATTGACTGCGGCAGCGCGAAGAACGCCCGGTACATCAGACTCGACGTGTCGAGCAACATCACAGACCCCATACCGAATCCTGTCCTTTCCCACACCTCGGAAACCCTCTTACCCCTTGAGGAACAACTCCACCACCGGCACGGCCACGTCCGGCCGCTGCACAGGAAGCTGGAGCGTGAGCATCCCCTCCTCACCCGTCATCGTCATGTTTTGCGCCTGGGCGTGTGGATCAAGCGCCAGCATCCGCACCTCGGAAGCGTCGTTCAGAAGCTGCGCGTACTCGACGCGACCCGCGAGGCCGGGCAGGTAGACGTGCTGGAACGGCCACGCGAACAGGTGCAGGTACAGCCGGTTCCCGTTCTGTGTGTACCGGCAGTCCACGGGTGGCGTCAGGTCGCTCGCCGAACACCCGTAGATAGAGCGCCCGTGGAGGCGCATCCACGCCCCGATGCCCCGCAGCCGCTCCAGCGCACGCGGCTCGAACTCCCCGCGCCCGTTCGGCCCCACGTTCATCAGCAGGTTCCCACCCTTCGACACGGCGTCCGCGAGCATGCGGATCAGGAGGTCAACGGACTTCCAGTCCAGGTTGTCGCGGTCGTATCCCCACGAGCCGTTCAGCGTCTGACACGCCTCCCACACGACCGGCTTGCCGTCGCGCATCATCCAGCCGCGCGGCTGATACTGCTCCGGCGTCTGGATGTCCGCCACGCCCGGCAGGTCCAGCCGGTCGTTCAGCACGATACCGGGCTGCAACTCGCGCACCATCCGCGCCAGATCCTCGGAGCCCCAGTCATCGCGCCCCTTCCCGCCCCAGGTCATATCGGGATACGAGAAGTCGAACCACATCACGTCCACTTTGCCGAACCGCGTCAGAAGTTCGCGCGTCTGCCCGTGCAGGTACTCTCGGTACTTCCCGATGTCGCGGTCCTGGTTCGCGGCCTTGAACTCCTCGTCGTCGCGCTGGGCGTGTACCCCGTCCAGGGGAAAGTCCGGGTG
>JACDAU010000379.1 GCA_013695265.1 Chloroflexia bacterium | reverse complement strand
CGCAGGACCTCTGGGATCGGTGCGTTACGCTGCTGGCCCACAACCCGGAGGCCCGCCGCGTCGAGGTAAACCTCGCCGGCCTGGGCAGAGTGGACCTGAGCGGGATGCTGGCGCTCCAGGGCTTTGTGCAAGACGCGCAGGCTGGCGGCATCGACGTGGTGATTGTTGATGTGCCACCGCAGACAAAGCGACTGGTGCGAGACGTGCTCGGCGACGAGGATTGAACGCTGCTTGACAGACCTTGCCGCTGGTCGTATGCTATCGCTGGTGAAGTTACCCGCTCCACGGAGGATACCGATGAGACTGCTTTCGCTGGCCCTGATACCGATGCTCGTGATCGCCGCCGCCGCGCTCGCCCGAGAGCTTGCCGCGCAATAGAGTCCCGGCGAGAGCCGGATAACACCTCCTCTCATCACCTCTTTCGCCAGGCTGGTCTTCTGAGCCTGCCGCGATCCCCCGCGATCACGAGCCCGAACCGTTGTTGACGACCCGTACCATCGTTCCGCCGCGCATTGGACGCGGAGGAATCACTACGGGCGAACCAGGAGAGGCTTGTTGTGAGGAGCCCCAGCCCATACAGGGTGTATCTGATCTTGAGTGGCGCGATGTCGCTTTTGTTCGCGCTGATATTTACCATTATGGCGGTCTACCGGGTACAGGCAGCGGGCCTGAACCCCTTGCAGCTCGTGCTCGTCGGCACGGCACTGGAGGTGACGTACTTCTGCTTCAATGTGCCCACGGGTGTGGTCGCCGACACGTACAGCCGCAAGCTTTCCGTCGTGATCGGGATGCTGCTGTTTGGCGCGGGCTGCGTGCTGGAGGGTAGCTTCCCGATATTTGGCGTGATCATCCTCGCGCAGTTGATCGAGGGCTTCGGTTACACTTTTATGGAAGGTGCGCTCGAGGCATGGATCACGGACGAGGTTGGCGAGGCGAACGTTGGAGCGGTCTTTCTGCGTGGTTCGCAGGTCGCCAACATCACCGGCCTCGTCGGTATCGGTGCCAGCGTTGCGCTGGCAAGCATCGGGCTTGCGCTGCCGATCATCGTCGGCGGCGTGCTGTTCCTGGTGCTTGCGATCTGGCTCATGCTCGCGATGACCGAGCCGGCCTTCGTGCGGCCCGCCCGCTCGGAGCGCGAGTCGCTGGAAGGGAAAATGGCGGCGTCCGTGCGCAACAGCCTGCACGACATGGCCGATACGCTTCGGCAGAGTGCCCATGTCGTCCGCCACAGACCGCTCGCGCTGACCATCCTCGCGATCGCTGGCGTGTGGGGCGGGTTTACGGAGGGGCTCGACCGCTTAGGCGAGGCGCACTTCATCCAGGTGATTGGCCTGCCCCGAATCGGCAACTTCGACACCGTCGTCTGGTTTGGCATCATCGCCGCGGGCGGGATGCTGCTCACCATTGGGGCGAGTGAGTTGGCGCGGAGGCGGCTCGCGCTGGAGCAATCCGCGGTGGCGGTCAAGGCGCTCTTCGCGTTCAACACCGTGCTGATCGTGAGCATGTTCGTGTTCGCGCTCGCAGGTAGCTTCGCGCTCGCGCTCGGCGCGTTTTGGGTCGTCTCCGTGATGCGATCACTCCAGTACCCGGTGTACTCGACCTGGCTCAACCAGAACGTGGACTCCCGAGTACGTGCGACGGTGCTCTCCCTGAGCGGCCAGACCGACGCGCTCGGGCAGTTCACGGTTGGTCCCGGCATCGGGGTGCTCGGCACGGTGTATGGCCTGCGGGTCGCGCTCAGTGCGGCGGCCGGAGCGCTCTCGCCAGCCCTGCTGCTGTACGGCTACGCCCTGCGAATGCACCGGTCGGAGCCAGTAGCGGCGCAGACTCACCCCGTAACCGCCGAACCATGAGTCGACGCTCGCCGGGTAGAGCGGCCCAAGGAGGTAAGATATGCCAAGAAGAACCAGTCGCACTGCATCGTTAAATACAACCCTTCGGAGCGAAGGGGGAGAGCGCCGCCAGCGCCGCCAGTGATCTGGGTCGGTGCTCGTACAACCAGGGGAGAACGCAGCATGCCACAGCAGGAACCCGATGAGCGGCGGGCCGCTGAAGGGGCCATCGACTCATCAAGGCCGACTGGGGAGGGCACGGTATACAAGAAGTTGCAGGGATACTACTGCGTAAATGCAGGTGGTCGGTCACTGCTCTGTACGATCTCGAGCACCCTGCGTAAGAACCTCGAATATCCGGTGGCGGCGCCGTGGTCACTGCGCCCGCGCGTTGTCGCCGTCCATAAGATTCGCGCGGTCGATCCCGTTGCGATTGGCGATATCGTGCGCTTTACGGATAGTGGCGATGACACCGGCATGATCGTGGAGGTGCTGCCGCGCAGGAACTCCCTGGTGCGCCGCGCCGCCGGCCGCAAAATGCTCCAACAGGTGATCGTCGTGAACGTAGATCAGGTCGTTGTGGTGTTCGCGGCGACGCGGCCTGCGCCGAACTGGGAGGCGCTCGACCGCTACCTCGCGGCTGCGGAGTCGACGGGTCTGCCAGCCCGAGTGGTCATAACGAAGATGGACCTGGTGGAGGTAGCCAGCGTCGAGGCGGAGACCGGCACGTACCGCCGTGCGGGATACCCCGTGCTCCTCACCAGCGCCGCTGGGGGCGTGGGCATCGAGGCGTTCCGGGAGGCGTTGCACGGGCG
>JACDAU010000443.1 GCA_013695265.1 Chloroflexia bacterium | reverse complement strand
ATTAAATATAGCGTCGAGGTCGACCCGCGGCCTGTCCTTCGTGCCGACTAGCCGCACCTCGATAGTATGCGTTCCCACACAGGACCAGGTACGGGCGTGGACGACCGAGCGGTCCAAGGTGCTCCAGCCCACGACATCGACCGTCGTGACGAGCGCGCCATACAGGTAGACCTTCGCTTGCCCTCCGTTTCGACTTCGAGGGGACATCCACGCGACACCGCGCCCCGTGGACGCGAGCTTCGCCGATGCTCCGGACCTTGTGGCGGACTTCGAGTAGCCTCCGGGCTGCCACTCATTGGGCAGAACGTGCTTCACGTAGAACTTGAAGTCCAAAGTCCGGACCTGCCCAGACGCGTTCGGGTTGCATTGAACATTTCCGTTGACTTAGACTCGAGTTGTGCACGGCGAGACCGTGCTCGATGAATTTGTATAAGCAGCGACGGTCGTGACGGCGGCGGCTGCGGTGCAGTTCTCACGAGTTTGGATTGGGAAAGCGTAACAGGTACGCGGGCTAGTTAGACCGTGAGTCGAAGGGTATCCACTGGGAGTAGCCGCGCATGCTTCAACCTCCATGCGCCGTGACAGCGAGCATTCACATGTACCTCAGTCAGCTTGTACGCACCGCGCACCGCGATTGGTGCAATGGCGAAACGTCCAATCAGCACCACTGCAGGCAACTTGTCTGACGGCCCTGATCGTCGCCCCGGCAATGGGCCCTCCGCCGATCGTCACCGTGCCCTCCATTCGACTCGTTGTATCGGCGGCCTTGCCGTTCGTTGTTCCGGTGAACACCAGCAGCCATATAAGAAAGGCGGTCATCGATACCTTCATCAACATCCCTTCGTAGACTAGCTCCTTCGAACGAGCGCATTGACGTAGTGAGGCGCATACTCGTCATAAGGTCGATGTTGACGTGTGCAGAATGCCTTGGAACAGGCTGGGCGGTAAAAGGAGTCTAAAGGTAACAACAAGCCACCGTGGTCATACATAACGGCTTGGAGTTGGCGCGAAGGGTGTGAGGCGGGGCTAGCCAGCGATATCCTCGCCGCCATCGACGCCTATGACATTGCCGGTAAGCCAGGCAGTACCGGGCACAGCGAGGGCTGCTATGGCCTTGGCGACGTCATCGGGTGTAGTGAGCCGGTTGCCGGGATTGCGCTTCGTCGCTTCCGCCAGGAGGGTTTCCGCACCTGGAATCTTCCGCAAGGCAGGAGTATCGGTTACCCCGGCGCGGATCGCGTTGACGGTGATCCCCCGTGGCTGAAGTTCTAGGGCGAGTTGACGAATGTGCGACTCGAGAGCGGCCTTCGCGGCGGAGACAGCGCCGTAGCTCGCCACGACCCTCGTGCCACCCGAACTGGTCATTGCGTAGATTCGTCCGTGCTCGCCCATCAAGCCTCGCGCGACAAGATCCTGTGCCCAGTATACAAGGCTGTTCGCCATCACATCCAGGGTCATGTCCAACTGAGATTGGTTGATGCGCTGCTCTGGTTGATCGGTGATGTACGGCTTGAGCGTGCCGAAAGCGATAGAATGCAGCAACACGCGGACATTCGCACCTCTCTCCTGGAGTGCGTCGAGCACCTGGGTGCGCTTTTCCGCGTCAGCGGCATTCACGTTGAAGAAGAGCGTCTCCGCACCCTCTGCCTCGATGTCGGCCTTGATCTGTGCCACGAGCGGCATGGTTTGCTTGCGATCCAAGTGGACGCCCGCGACATCCATGCCCGCTTTCGCCAGCTCCCGGCCAGTCCTACCACCGAAGCCGCTGGAAGCGCCGAGGATAAGCGCCCAGTCTTTGGCCCTGGAGTTCTGTGTCATACCTTCCACCTCATTTATCTCGTTCTGGGCGAACTCTGGAAAGGGAGTATAGCACGCTTCGGCTGGTGCGCTGGTTGGCCGCAGATCCGTGCCCCGCTCGGTGCCACAAAGCCCCTTTCGCCGGCTGCCGTCGGGGGTGGGCCCGGTAGGGTTCGAACCTACGACCTGGCGGTTATGAGCCGCTCGCTCTAACCACTGAGCTACGGGCCCGACAGGCAGAATTATACCAGACCTCTCCGACAACTACCGGCAGGCTCGGCGATGGGCAGTTGGCATGAAACGAGTACCCCGCGCCTGATTACTTGCGGCTGCAACGAGCTGGCCAACGACCCGTTACGGCTCTGCCACGAGTGCGCAGCTGCCGTACGATCATTGCTGCTTGTGGAGCTGAGCGTTGTCCGGTCGGTCAAGCACGAACCGGCGTAGCGCTTCAACGACGCCATCCTCGGCGTTCGTCCCCACGACCACCTTCGCACACTGCTGCACCGCTGGAATCGCATTTCCCATCGCGACGCCAAGCCCCACGTTGCCGATCAGGTCCAGGTCGTTCACCTGGTCGCCAATGGCCATCACCTCGTCCGTGTGGATGCCATAGCGCCCTGTGAGATGCGCAAGCGCCTTAAACTTCGAGCAGCCGGCATTGAGGATATCCAGCAGGTGATCGACACCTCCCTCGTACATCGGGTCAGGGTCCCAGAGCAGTACGGAGCAACTCTGCATAGTGCGAAGCGTCTCATACAAGGGGCGCAGCACGTCGTCAGACTGAATTACGCCCACGCTGATGGTGTGGTCCGTGGAAGGGAGCACATCGTAGGAGCGTCGGCGAACTTCTGGCTGGCTGGCAAGGTACTGCGCGGTGGCGAGGCTGTCACGCTCACCGGGGCCGGTGTACAACGTGCCTCCCGCCGCGGGACTGGTATACAGGACTGGCTGTTGTTCGTGACGCACGATCTCAGTTATGACTTCACACAGCAGGGCATGGTTCATGACGTCCTCGTACAGGACCTCCGCAGTCTCGGAGTCCTGGATGATCGTGCCGCCGTGGAGCACCAGCGGAAGCTCGAGGCCAAGCTCCCGTGCCACGGCGCTCGCGGAGTCGAAGCGTCTGCCAGTCGCGATGGTGACGAGAACGCCCGTCTCCAGGGTCTGGCGCACTGCGTCGCGGACCGTCGAGCGAAGCGCGCCCGAGGGATCGAGCAGGGTGCCGTCGATGTCGAGCACGACCATTCGTGGGCGGGGTGGCAGAAAATCGGCGGGCGCCTTGCTCATCCCTGCGCCGTGTATTCGGCTGATTCCTCAGCGTCAATGGCCCTTGCCGGACGCTGACTTCCTCGGGAGAGAGCTGACCCAAGGTCGGCGAGGAACCCGTCGATCTCGCGGTGCGTGTTGTAGTGAACGAGGCCGATCCGTAGCGCACCGCCACTTCCCTCCAGGCCGAGTCGCTCCATGAGCGCCAGGGCGTAGTAGTTGCCGTCCCAGAGGTTATATCCCTTTCGGCCCATTATCTCTGCGAGTTGCCGGGGGGTGCGTCGTTCCGTCGTGATCGCGAAGGTCGGCAAGCGCCATGACAGCAGATCGGGATCCGTGATGCCGTACACGCGAACGGGAAGCTCGGCTAACCCTTCGATCAAGTGACGTGAGAGGCTCAGTTCATACGCATGGATCGCGGTCATGCCGGAGACGATGGACGCCCGCCTGCTCTGAGGGTGCTCAGTGGGTGCAATCGAGGCGAGGTACTCGATCGCGGCGGTGGTACCGGCCATCGCCTCGTGACTCTGCGTGCCGGTCTCCCACTTATAAGGAGGCGCGTCACTCGCTGGCCGAACTTTATACGAGCGCAAGCGCTCGGAGTGGTCGAGACGCGCGTAGAGGACCCCGGCGTGCGGTCCAAAGTACTTGTACGGTGAGCAGGCCAGGAAATCACACCCGATCTGCTGCACGTCTATCGTATCGTGTGGTGCAAACTGTACCGCGTCGATGAAGACAAGCGCGCCCACCTTGTGCGCAAGCCGGGTGAGCAGACCCACGTCATTGACTGTGCCCACGGCGTTTGAGGCGTACGCGAACGCCGCCACCCGCGTGCGCTCGTTCAGGCCCGCCCGGAAGCTCTCGACATCAAGCGTGCAATCGGTCGGATCGATTTCCGCCCAGCGAACTGTCAGACCACGATCTTCGGCCAGTAGCAGCCAGGGAGCAATGTTCGCGTCGTGGTCCAACTGCGTCAGGAGGATCTCGTCACCTTCGCGCAGCTCACGACCGAGCGCCCGGCTTAGGGCGAACGTCAGGGTCGTCATATTCGGCCCGAACGCGATTTCCTCCGCATGCGCCGCGCCCAAAAAGTCGGCGACCGCCGCGTGCGCCTTGTGGACCACGTTGTCGGTCTGTGCGCTCGACGGGAACGCGCCGTGTACGTTCGCATTGTCGTGAAGCAGATATGCCATCATCGCATCTGGCACTTGCTGCGGTACTTGTGTGCCACCGGGATTATCGAAGTAGATCGGGCTGCTTGGCCGGGTGAGAGACGGAAACTGTCGCCGTGCCGTTTCGGCGAGGCTGAGTGTCGCGGTCAATTGAAGGGCCTCCTGTGCTGCGGGGTGTGCGGCCATTGTAGCCCAGCCAGTGTTTTGGCTGTGGGCAGCACGAGCGTGCACGAGTGGTAGTTGTGCAGCAAGGCCTTATGCTCCCCACTCCATCGGCGCGGGCTGGCTGAAGCTCGACGTGATTTCCGCAGATCGGCCCTCTCGCATTGACGTGGCAATGGCTTCCAGAATGTCGACGACGTGGGCGGCCTGTGCGCCGGTGGCTCGATGCGGGCGGGCTTCGATGATCGCGTGTACCATGTCGAGCACGCCACGGCCCCACTCCGTTCCTTCGTAGGGCTCGCGGACATAGGGCACGGTCTCATATGGCTCGTTGAACGGCGCGTACTCGACTTCGGCGTTGAACCACTGTGGGCTGCCGAGCCAGAGCGAGCCAGTGTCGCCGTGGAACTCGACGCCTTTCTGCTTCGTCTTCATGCTGACGTAAAAGTCCACCGTAAGTCGAATCAGCACACCGCTCTCTAACTCAACGGAGCCAGTCACGAAGTCGGGCGTTTCGATGTGGAACGGGGTTCCCTCCTGGGTTACGCGGTCTGGGAATAGAACCTTGCCAGTGGCCTGTGCGCGCCGAGCCGGACCGAAAATGGTCGTGAGAAGTGTGAGCGGATATACGCCGATGTCCCAAAGCGGGCCGACCGCGTAGAAGCCGCCGGGTGCCGGATGCCACGACTCAATGCGCCCCCAGTTCATCTCCGCGAACACGGCGCGGACCGGTCCGATCTTCTTCTCGCGCAGCAGCTTCCAGGCGGTCTGCTGCGCCTCACCCATATATGTGCATGGCGAGCATCCCAGACGCAGGCCCTTTTGCTCCGCGAGCTGCACCAGGCCTTGTGCGTCACTGTAAGACAATGCCAGCGGCTTCTCGCTGTACACGTGCTTGCCAGCTTCTAGTGCCTTCGTAATCACCTCTACGTGCGCAGTGTGGGTGGTCAGATTCACGACAACGTCGATTGCCGGGTCAGCGATGAGATCGTCGGGAGAGGCGTATGCCTGGCAGTTGCTCTGCTCGGCAAGTGACGCCGCCCGTGACGAGTCGATGTCCGCGATGCCGGCGAGGTGCACTTCGGGATACGTTGTCAGGTCGCGGGCATACTGTCCAGCGATGTTGCCGGCGCCGACTATTCCCAACGTGAGTTGCTGCTTCGTCACGGTGTGTGCTCCTCTCGATGTCGTACTGCGGATCAGCTTTTCGTCGTGGCTCCTGCCTACCCATTTTGCCTGATCGAAACGCGGTCTAATGAGCTTGGTTACCCTCCTGCGCATACGCTACCGGCGCTGAGGTGCGATAGTAGCACACGACGCACAGTGGTTAAGCCGCGCACCAGTCTCGCAGCGTTTCGAGGCTGGCTGTGCAGTCGGCCGTGGGGTCACGGTCCGGCGGCTCGTGCTCAACGCTGAGTGCCCCGCGATAGCCGGTCTCGCGCAGGACGCTTACACACTCCTCAAGCGGTACGATACCAGCACCAAAGCGGCAACTCGCGTGCCCGCCCGACTCACTAATGTCCTTAAGATGAACATGAAACACGTGCTCACCGAGTTCCCTGATCGCTAGTGCGGCGTCATAGCCGTGAATCGCGTACCAGCCGGTGTCCACCGCCGTGCCGATCGTGCAGTGTGCTCCGTCACCGAGCTTGGCGAGCATCTCCTGTGGCGTTCGTTCCGGGTGGTTTTCGATCGCGAGACGGACCCTGTACCGCCGCAAAATCTCGAGCATCGCGTCGCGATCTCGCTCCAGCAGCTCGGTGGACCCACCGAGTACCTCGGTTCCGACTGCGACGGCCAGCTTGCACGCTGCTTCGAACTCATGGGCCGTCGAGCCGAAGTTGCCCGCAAGGCTGACGACGCGCAGTCCGTGTCGGTCAAGCAACGATTGCGTGGCAACGACATGCGCTGGCGTGGCCCACGCCCAGTTCAGGTGTCCCATCCAGATGTCCAGTGCATCGAAGCCCATCGCCCGCACGTCAAGCAGGATTTCCTCGAAGCGTTGCGGGAAGGTGTCAACAGGCTCGTAGAACTGGTTGGTGGCCTGCTCACCTTGCGCCCAACCTCCGGTCATGTGGTAACCCACACTTCTCGCCACGTAGTTCGCGCTCATGAACGAAAACGGCGTCACGCAGGCCTCCTTGTTTCCCCACTCTGCCCCGTGGTCCGCAGTATACAGCTCTTCACTGCTGCCCTGATATCTGCCTGTCGAACGCTGACTGGAAGATCTCCGACCACCGCGTGCGGTGATCTTCTCTATCGATCTCATTTACCGGCAGAAAGCCGAACCGGAGGGTCCGTGCGTATGGTGGGGAGGCGGAAGTTATCGGTCCCAAGGGCTGTCGAAGTATTACCGCGGCTGATAAAGTGACGGAGTACACCTTCCACGAGTGCTGCGACCAGGACTCTATGCGTGATTGGGATGCGTAGCGACCCAAAACACGAATCCCACGCCGGGATGATGGTCGGGCGCCTGGCGGAGCGACGCGTTTGCGATGGCACGGCCCTCCCAGGTTACGATGTACACGGCGGCTACATCCGCAGCTTCGATGTGGCGGACGCGGTCTACGCTCGACGGTTCCGAAAAAGCCCGGGACGAGGTAGCTGCGAGAGGTGCGAGGTCTTCTGTCGCCGATATCTGCCGCAATTCTTAGTTATCGAGCAGTGGCATCACCTGCGGAACGAATGCGAGGTGTGGTCGGATCATTTGAAACTGGGCCACGGTGCCTCTCTTGCTTTGAGCCATCAAACTGGAGGCGCCATGTCGTGGGTGCATATTGCTGCCTGAGGCGATTGTGTGAGTGGCGAGTCTGTTATCATCGAGAAGAATGGAGAACGGGAGGATTCAATTGAGCACGACATCGCTGGCGTTCGACCTGGACGCTTGTATGCCGTTGGTGCGTGAGGAGATGCACGTCGCGCTCGCGCCGGATGGCGGCCAGCCGCACGCATTCTACGGGTCCATGCGCTACGCGGTT
>JACDAU010000441.1 GCA_013695265.1 Chloroflexia bacterium | reverse complement strand
GGAAGGTTCTGCCGACGATCATCTCCCGATGCCAGCGATTCGACTTCCGCCGCATCTCGACTACAGAGGTGGTGCGGCGACTGGAGACAGTCGCGGACAGCGAGGGGTTGCAGGTGCAGCCGCAAGCACTTGCGGCAATCGCGCGCCTGAGTACCGGCAGTTTGCGCGACGCGCTCGGCCTGCTTGACCAACTGACGGTATATGGTGCGGAGGAGATCACGCTGGAGCAGCTCCAGGGGCTGCTGGGCACTGTAGGCAGCGAGCGGGTTTCGCAGTTCGTGGACGCACTGATCGATCGAGACGCGGCAGTGGGACTGGCGCGGCTGACGGACTGGGCACAGGAGGGCATGGACGCCCGGCAGTTCACGCAGGAGTTGGTGGAGTACCTGCGCGGCGTGATGCTGCTCAAGGTATCGGGGAACAGCAAGCAGAACGGTCTGGACCTCACGCACGAGGCGATGGAGGCGATGCGTGCCCAGGCCGAGCGGTCGAGCCTGCACCAGTTGATCGACATCACCGAACGTTTTAGCACGCTCGATTACACCCTGCGCACCGGGCCATACGGCTATCTACCGCTGGAACTGGCACTGGTCGCGTCTACGACAGCGTTGGCGCTACAAGCGCAGCCAGTGCGATCCACGGATGCCGCGCCAGCCGCGAGAACAACGCCCCCCGCCGGGTCGCGACCGAAGCAACCCGACGCCAGGCCCGCGCAACGGGCCGCCGAGGGGCCACCAGCCCGTCCTGGTGCGTATGACACCCCGACACCTCGGCGCGCACCGATGGAGGCGCACGCCAAAAATGGGAGCAACGGGTCCGGGGAGAGCCAGCCGGAGTCGGCGCCCGTGGAGCAGCACAACGGCCCGCTCACACTGGAGCACGTCGAGCAGCTTTGGCCACGGGTCCTTAATTCGACCTTGCTCAACCGTTCGGTGCAAGCGCTCCTGAAGGGATGTCGGCCCATCGGCCTCAACGCAAATAACGTGGTGCTCGACTTTCAGTATGAGTTCCACAAGACGAAGATCGAGGAGCCAGCGACCACTGCCGCAGTGGAGCAAGCACTCGGCAAGGTGCTCGGCCAAGCTGCTACTATACGCTGTACCGTTGGCGAGGGACGAGCAGAAGTGCCCGCGCGCACACCGTCCGCTGGCGAACAGGTGCTCGCCGACCCACTGGTAAAGGCGACGATGAACATCTTCAACGGGAAGATTACAGAGATCAATGGAGGGGAGTCGGACAGTTGAACCAGAAGATGATGCGCGACCTGCAAAACAAGATGCTGAAGATCCAGGAGGATCTCGCAGAGGAAACGGTCGAAGTGGCCGTGGGCGATGGCGCGGTAACGGCGGTGATGACCGGCCAGCAGCAGCTCCGCAGTGTGAAGATTGATCCGGGCATCGTTGATGCCGAGGACGTCGAGATGCTGGAGGATCTGATGGTCGCCGCAGTGAACTCGGCAATCACGCAGTCGCAAGAACTCGCGGCCCAGCGCATGGGCGTGATTACCGGCGGGCTGAAGCTGCCGGGGATGTAGAGACGCACTACGTGCGTGCTGGTCACCCGAGCGTTTTGGCATTCTTCCTCAAGCCGCACGCACCCCATAACTGTTCCTAAGCGGGAAGCCTAACGGCGTCCGGTATAGAGCCCGTTTCACCGTGCTGGGTCGGGCCGCTGGCACCCCTTGTGCATCATGAACGCGGCGCGCGAACACAATGGTTGCAGGGGAGGGACGCACATGCCCGATTTTGATGAGGACGTTCGACTCGACACGTCGCAAGTCGAGGACCGCCGTGGCTTCGGCGGACGCGGCGCGGTGGCCGGCGTTGGCGGGGGTGCAGGATTGATCGTGCTCATCATCACCCTGCTCCTCGGCGGAAACCCACTCCCCAATGACCCGGGCACCCAGGCACCCGCTGCGCAGGAGGGCGCCGGACAGACCGCGAGCGGCAACCTCACACAAGATTGCAAGGTCGGTGCTGACGCCAATCAGCAGGAGGACTGCCGCATCGTCGGGTACGTCAATAGCATCCAGAGCTACTGGACATCAGAATTCGAGCGGCGTAACATACGGTATCGACCATCCCGCACGGCGCTGTTCACGGAGTACACAGAGACCGCTTGCGGTGGGGCATCCTCGCAGGTCGGACCGTTCTACTGCCCGGTCGATCAAGTGATCTACATTGACCTCGCCTTCTTCGACGAGTTGCGCCAAAAGTTCGGCGCTCAGGCTGGGCCATTTGCCGAGGCATACGTGCTGGCCCACGAGTACGGACATCACGTACAGGATCTGCAAGGCAAGCTGGACCAGATACAGGGTGACCGGGAGGGGCCACAAAGCACGGCGGTACGCTCGGAGCTTCAGGCTGACTGCTTCGCGGGTGTCTGGACGCATCACGCGACCCAGACCGGCTACATCGACAAGCTCACTCAGGCCGACATTGAGGACGGCCTTGATGCCGCTGCTGCAGTGGGCGACGACCGTATCCAGAAGCGGACGCAGGGCCAGGTGAACTCCGAATCGTGGACGCACGGCTCCTCAGCGCAGCGCCAGCGCTGGTTCCTCAATGGCTATAAGTCCGGCTTGGTGGCGGACTGCGACACGTTCAAGGGCAGCATCTGAGCCAGATCGGCACAGTCGTCGCTGCGCGCGCCCCCGGCCTCGTAAACGACAGGGGTGGAGCACCGGGCAAGATGCTCCACCCAAACCCCATTCCAGCTCGGGACCACCAATCAACCTTTCCGACCGCCCAGTCACTGCGTTTCCCGTGCGAGCCGCAATCGGTTGAAGGGGGAACGATTCGGGCTAGTAGATCGGCAGGTAGCGGTCGAGTTCCCACTTTGTGACGTACCGGCGGTACTCGTCCCACTCCATCTGCTTCGCCTCGATGAAGCGCTCGTAGATGTGCTCGCCGAGCGCCTCCTGTACCAGTTCGTCCCGCTTGAGCTCGTCGATCGCCTCGCCGAGACTTCCGGGCAGGGTACGAACGCCGTGCTTCGCGAGCATTGTCTCGTCGAAGAGGTACAGGTTTTCCTCTAGAGGCTCCGGCGCCTCCATCTCGTTCTTGATGCCGTCTAGGCCAGCCTTGAGCATCACGGCGAACGCGAGGTACGGATTGCTACTGGGATCCGGGCAGCGCAACTCCACGCGCGTCGCCTTGAGCTGACCACTGTTTACCCTCGGCACGCGGATGAGCGCCGAGCGGTTCACGCGCGCCCACGAGAGATACACCGGCGCCTCGAAGCCCGGTACGAGCCGCTTGTATGAGTTGACCGTCGGAGCGAGCACTGCGATCATCGCGGGCGCGTGTGCGAGCTGTCCCGCAATGAAGTGCTTTGCGAGCTTCGACAGGCCGTACGAATCGGCCTGATCGACGAACGCATTCTCGCCACCATTGAACAGGCTTTGATGCGTGTGCATTCCCGAGCCGTTTATGCCATAGATCGGCTTAGGCATAAAGGTGCAGTGCAGGCCGTGCCGCTCCGCGACAGCCTTGAGGGTGTAGCGCAGCGTCACGGAGGCGTCCGCCGTCTTCAGGGCGTCCGCGTACTTGGTGTCAATCTCGTGCTGCCCTGGGGCGACCTCGTGGTGGCTCGTCTCCACCTCAATGCCGAAGTCTTCCAGCGCGTTCACCATGTCTTTGCGCACGTCGTACGCCTCGTCCGTCGAGAGGTCAAAGTAGCCGCCGCGGTCGTGCGGCAGAACCTCCACGTTCTCCAGCTCGGAGAGCTTGAAGAGAAAGAACTCCAGCTCTGGCCCGGTCATGTACTCGTAGCCGAGCGTGCGCGCCTCGTCGACCACGCGGATCAGCGCGGCACGTGGATCGCCCGCGAAGTCCGCGCCGCCCGGCTCAGTGACGCGGCAGATGATGCGCGCCCCGGCGTTGTCGCCACGCTCCCAGGGGATGACCCGGAACGTGTCCAGATCGGGAATGAGCTGCATGTCGCTCTCCGCGATGCGCGCGAAGCCCTCAATAGAGCTGCCATCGAACCATTTCCCGTGCTCAACGCACTCCTCGAACTGTGATGTAGGTATTGTGACGCTCTTCACCATCCCGATGATGTCGGTGAACTGCAAGTTTATGAAGCGGATGTTTTCCCGCTCGATCAGTTCCTTTGCATTCTGCAGTGCGCTCTCCGTGTATTCGACCGCCAATTATTGCCTCCCTGTTTCCTGCTGTTTGTTGTTATTCCCATCGTTGAACATCCTGTCGATGACTGCTGCACTCTAGCGGGTCAGGCGAGTTTCTGCAACCGCAGGGCAAGGGCAAGCAGCAGCCGATTCTCCGCCACTGAGAGCGGCAGGCCCGTAAGGTCCTCGATCTGGCGCAGCCGATACGCGAGGCTGTTGCGATGCAGGTTCAGTTGACGTGCCGTGACCGATGCATTGCCGTTACTCACCATGTACGTCTCCAGCGTTTCTGTGAGCGAGGCATGGTGCTGTTCGTCGTACCGCAGGAGAGGGTCAAGCATCTGGCCCACCATCCTGCGCGCGACCGGCGTGTTGCGCAGCGGCGCGAGCAGGCCGTACGCCCCCGTCTCCGAGAAGCGGGTCGGCGCCCCTCCGCGCGTCCGGCGGCTGACGAGCAACGCGGTCTGTGCCTCCTCGACCGCGTCCGCAACGCGCGCAGGCTCCGCGACTGTGTCGCTCACCCCCACCGCGATTCGGCCACCGAGGGGCGCCAGGGTGCGCAGCACCAGCCCCGTGGAGCTGTCACCGCGCAACACCGGCGGCATAAGCATTAGTAGCGCTTTGCCCTGATCCAGCAGCGGGTACGACGCCTGCCGGTTCAGCAGGCCGTGCAGGCGGTCCTTCACCACCTCCGGCAGCGCAGCGTTCTGATCCTCTGCGGCAACGACCGTCACGAATCCCTCTGTGGGAAGGGTAATCCCCAGCGCACGCGCGCGTCCGTACAGTGTCTCCAACGCCCGGCCTGCGAAGAGGTCCTGACTGAACAGCGTGCGCTGCCGCTGCTCCGCCTCGGCAGCAGCGTCGAGCCTGCCCTGCTCTACGGAAACCGCCGCCGCGACCTGCCGGATTGAGAGCGCTTCGCCAGCACTTGGCGGACTCGCCGCGCCTGTGATGGCAAGCACTCCGAGCCGTGCGCCGCGGTGCAACACCGGCGTCAGCCAAAGCACGCCGTCCCCGCTGTCAAGCGGCACAGTCGTCACTTCCGGTGCGTTTTCCACACGCCGAAGGATCGGAGGCTCGGGCACGACCGCGTTGCTTGAGGAGGTCACGACCGGCCCGGTGGACGGCACGTATGCTACCATCCGTCCGACGTGCTCGGAAAGCACACGGATGATCGTTTCGAGGCCACGGTTGGCCGCGAGGGTGTCGAACAAATGGGTCTGTCGATCCTGCTGCTGTCGAAGCCGGCTGCGCATCTGTCCCGCGATCTGGTCGAGCAGCCCGCGCTCCACCTCGACTGGTGAGACATCTGCCATCTCAATGAGCGGTATCTGGGCCAGATCAGCACGCGACCGCGCCCCGTGATCGGCTTCGAACCAGATGCACACCGCGACTGCACCGGCGTCGCGAAAGCCAGGCAGGAGGCCAGCGAGGGCCTGCTCTCCGCCAAGAAAGCGCAGCGCCGCCATCGGCAGCAGGACGATCTCACCGCCTTGTAAGGGGTCGAGCGCGGGGGTACGGGACCGTGCGGTCACTGCCCAACTTACGGTCGTGTCCACAACCGCCTCCCCGGCCACAAGTCGACCCGACGAAGATAGTGCGGTTACCAACAGATCTCGGACGGTACTCATAGACCGAAGTATAGTGCACTCTGCACAAAGGCGCAAGAAGTCCGGGCAGCCCGTGGGCCGGCGCCGCCATGTTACCGTTCGGGGCTTCGCCTCCCTGCGCTCGGATTGCTCCGCTTGTCGGCACAGTGGGCCGCAAAAACAGACATTGACGCCGCTCTGCTATACTTTTCGCCGTTCAACCCGGCCTCGTGCCGCGAAACCTCGAAGGAATGACGATGCCAAACGCCTCAGTCAATCCCCTGCGCATCGGGATAATCGGAAGCGGATTCATCGCGCATTTCCACCTGCAAGGATTCCTCGGCGTGCGCCATGTGGAGATCCGTGGTGTGTACAGCCCTACCCCCGCGAACCGCGATGCGCTCGCACTTGCGGCGGACAAGGCAGGACTCGGGCCTTGCCGGGCATACGCCACCGTCGAGGATATGCTGGTGTCTGGTGAGGTCGACGCCATATGGATCCTCAGCCCGAACGACACGCGCCTGGAACACATGCGGGCGATCCACGCCGCGGTGCGCGATGGAAAGACCGCCCTGCTCGGCGTGGCGTGCGAGAAGCCACTCGCGCGTAACGTCGCGGAGGCCAGGGAGATGTTGCGCCTGGTGGAGGACGCGGGACTGAACCACGGCTATCTCGAAAACCAGGTCTTCGCTCCCGCCGTGCAGCGCGGCAAGGAGATCGTGTGGCGACGCGCTGTGCCGAGCGGCGGACGGCCGTATCTGGCGCGTGCGACCGAGGAGCACAGCGGGCCGCACAAGCCGTGGTTCTGGCAGGGCGAAACACAGGGTGGCGGAGTGCTGCTTGATATGATGTGTCACAGCGTCGAGGTGGCGCGCTACCTGCTCACTGAGCCGGGTGCGCCCCGCGAGAGCCTGCGCCCGGTGAGCGCGAACGCGACCATCGCGCACCTGAAGTGGACACGTCCCGAGTACGCGGAACGCCTCCGGCAGACAATGGGCGACGACGTGGACTACATCCGGCGTCCGGCGGAAGACTTCGCGCGCGGCACGGTGCTCCTGGAGGATGAGCGGGGCGATACGGTCGTGATCGAGACGACCACCTCCTGGGCCTACGTCGGCGCGGGACTACGGGTACAGATCGAATTGCTCGGAGCGGAGTACGCGATGGAGTTCAGCAGCCTCAACACCGGCCTGAAGGTCTTTCTCTCACGAAACGTCGGAGGCGGCGAGGGAGAAGATCTGGTCGAGAAGCAGAACGCCGAGCAGGGACTGATGCCTGTGATAGACGACGAGGCAGCACTGTACGGCTACACGCATGAAGACCGTCACATGGTGCAGGCGTTTCGCAACGGTGAACGACCGATGGAGACGTTCCACGACGGTGTTGCCGTGATGGAGCTGCTGATGGCACTGTACCGGTCCGCGGAGACCGGCAATACCGTGCGCCTGCCTGCCGAGAACCTGGAGACGTACATCCCCGTCCCCGCCCGCCCGGCGTGACTCCCCTCCGGTTCGTCGTCGCAATTTTACCGGTGCTGGCGCTGCTAAGCGGGATCCTGGTGCTCCGGTGGAGGGCGTACCGAGCGGCGGCGCTTGCGTGGCTTGTCGCGGTGGCAGGGGCCGCCCTGGTGTACGGAGCGGGGCCCGTGATGATCGCGTCCGCAAGCGCGAAGGGACTGAGCCTGGCGCTGCTTGTAATGCTAATTGTGTGGTCTGCCGTCTTCCTCTACACGCTCGCCGCCGACCTGGGCGCGGTGGACAGCATCGCCCGCCGCATCCTCGACAGTTCCGTCGACCCGCTGGTGCTCGCACTATTGCTCGCGTGGACGTTCTCCGGCTTCATGCAGGGCATCGCCGGTTTCGGCGTACCCGTCGCGGTCATCGCGCCGCTGATGGTGCTCGCGGGTTTTTCGCCTGTGCGCTCCATCGCGGCGGTGATGATCGGACACTCGTGGGCCATCACCTTTGGCTCGATGGGCTCCTCCTTCTTTGCGGTGCAACTCGTCACGGGCGTAGACGGCGCGGCACTCGGCCCACCGCTCGCGCTGCTCTTCATCCTTCCGATTTTCTTCACGGGTCTCAGTGTCGCGCACATCGTTGCGGGCTGGAGAGGCGTGCGTCGGGCGCTGCCCCTCGTCGCAGCAGCCTCCGCACTTATGAGCGCGCTGATGTGGGCGCTGAATATGCTCGGGGCCGCGCCCGTTTCAAGCATGTTGCCGGGACTGTTCGGCTCGTTTTTCCTCTGGCTCGTTGGACGCGGTCGCGCCGCCAACACGAGCGCCCTGTCGCAGGATCGGGTGACACCGCGCCTTTCTTTCGGTTGGGCATTTCTGCCGTACGGATTGCTGACTCTGCTCTCGCTACTTGCTCAGGTGCCTGCCGTCAAGGACACGGCGGCCGACCTCCAGTTCGCGCTACGCTACCCCGGCCTGCAGACCGCGCAGGGGTTCGCCGTGCCCCCACAGGAAGCGTACGCCCCGATCCGTCTTGTCGGTCACCCTGCACCACTGCTTCTGCTCAGCGCGCTGCTCACGTACCTGCTGTATCGGCAGCGAGGACTTTGGCAGCAGGGGGCGGCGGGCCGCGCATGGCGGGCAACCGTCCAGCAGTCCACCGGCACGACGGTCGGGGTTGCGCTGATGGTGATGATGGCGCTCGTCGTCGCGGACTCCGGGATGGCCGCGGTGCTCGCGGACGCAGCCGAGGAGCTGGGCGGGTCGGCGTACCTGGTGGCCGCGCCGTTCATCGGGCTGCTCGGCGCGTTCGTGACCGGCAGCAACACGAACTCCAACGTGATGTTTGGTCCCCTGCAACTCTTCGCGTCCCAGGCGCTCGCGCTCTCAACGTTGACCATCGCCGCGGCGCAGACCCTCGGCGGTTCCATCGGCTCCGGCGTCGCGCCAGACAAGGCACTGATCGGAACCTCCGTGCTTGGCGGCGATGTTAGCGAGGGTGAGGTGATGCGTCGCGCCCTGCCCTACGGCCTGCTCGGTGTTCTCTTGATCGGACTTGAAGTGCTCATCGTCACCCTCCTTGGTTTCCGATGAAAATGCGCCTCTCCCTGCTCGCCGTCATGCTCGCGCTCCCGTTTCTTTACGTCACAGGAGCTCTCTGGCGGGACACGCAGCTCAGCACATGGGCGCTTGTATTCATCGCTGCGCTCTGCTTTTGGCTGCTGACCTCGGAGCGGAGCGGCTAGCCCGACATCTCGATCAACCGCCATGCTGGGCACCTGCGAAGTAAGATGCAGAGCCTACGGAAAGAGGACCTGATCGACGTCGTCCTGGGCCACCCAATGTGGTGTGCCGCCCGGTTTGGCCACGAGATACTCCATGCCGCCATCGCTCGCCCTGGCCCGAGCGGCGAGCACTCGGAAGTTCTCCGTGCCAACCTCGACCCAGTACGGCCCTTCGGTCAACGGGATCGCCTGCCCGGCCGCTGCGTTTGCCGGCGTGCCCTTGCCGCCAGCAATAGCATACCCAACGTCGCCCGACCGGACCTGCCCATTCTTATGTCGGTTTGAGTCATAGAATCCCTCCAGCCCTCCACGCGTAACAAACGGGGTGAGAAACGCGGTGATGGTCGTCGCCAGGATGATTGCTCGATCTGCTCCCGTTTGCCACGTGGCGATACCCGTTGTACCCGCGCTAACCAGTGAGGTCAGAAGTGCGCGAACAAAGGCCGAGCTTAGCTGTTCAGTCATGTTCGAAACCCTCCGCAACACGCGGCGGTTGGGTGTTCCGCGTTCGATCGCGCATCAGAATACCACGCTGCCAGGTTCGGTTGAAGGGTCTGCTGGTGAGGAGCACAGTGCAGGGAATCATACGAGCTCGGTTTAAGTGGCGTCTCATGGGTCGCTTCCAGTGTGCGATGAATCCGTGATAAGGGTTACGGATGACATGCACCACTTTTCGCCCGTAATACGCAATCCGCTTGAACCATGGTGCGTTTCATTCTGCGGCGCAGCGAAGACACCGTACAGCCCGACTGCGGATACCTCGCATCCTCGGAATGACAGATGCTCTGCCTTTCAGCCGGATTTTGTATAAGCCGCAACAGGAGTATTACGACCTCTTGGCACGGTAAGTGACAGGGAATCGATTATTCGAATGGGGGAGGGAAACCTTGCGCGGTGTGAAGACCGCCTGTGCCCTTCACACCGCGAACGGCTGTCAGGCCACAGGCGTGGCCTCGCGCCGCTCCACCGACTCCGGCTGCTCCTCCGTCTCCATCGCCTCCGAGAAGACACGCCATGCGCCGTGCAGACCGTCCTCTGTTACGCCGTAGTAGATGTGCAGCTTACCGCCGATGTCGCGCTGCACGAGATTGTATCGGGTCTGTCCGCCGCGCTTGTGGACCTTCCAAAGGCCGATGTCACCGCGCCAGTCGATGCTGTTGAGGTCGAGCCCGTCGGCCTCACGCTCGCTGATCGCGTACCGCCACAAGCGCCGGGCGGAGAACCGCGTCACGTTCTGCACGACGCTCCCATTGCGTAGATCCCGTACCGTGTGATAACTGATCCCGTTGCGTTCGCTACTGTCGACGACCTCCACGCCAGTGTGCGGCGGCTCGTCTGTCAACGTGTTGCCGGTTTCGAGCGGTTCCTCGGCCTCCGCCATTGGGACCGGCACGCGGTTGCCCGCAAGGGTTTGGAGCACCAGACGGACGATTTCGTCGCGGGTGGCTATGGCCGACTCCGACTCCTGGCGCACCCAAACTTCGGTCTGATCGAGCACGTACGGGGTTTCTGCGCCCTTCGATACGTTCAACGCCATAACCGCCTTGCCTTCGGGGTTCACGACGTCAATCGAAACGTCTGCTTGCGGGGTGATGCGAGAGGCCATCGCCTGCAACAGGTTCTCCTGCACTTCCTGCGATTTCTCGACGCCGCGGATAGTGCCTTTGGTTTTGCCGGCGCCAATGTAGATCGTGCCGCCATTCGAGTTCGCGAATGCCACAACGTCGCGCAGCACTGCCTCAAACCCCCGGTTGCGCACGATCGGACGCTCATGGAAGCTCGCGACGAGGCTCGGCCCGGCCTCCTGCGCTTCCTTGATCGGGTCGATGGGATCCGCGGTGCGGTACGGGCGGGTGCGGGTGAAGTCGTCCCCTGTCAGCAGATCCTTGATGGCGTCGAAACTGACCTCGGGCAGCAACAACTCTGTTGGCCGGTCGCCAACGCCGAGTCGCTTCTCGTTCTCTCCAGATCCACGCAGGAGCACGTGCGCATCCGACCCCTGAATGCAGTGCATCCGGCGCGGATACTCCGGCTTCGAGCCGTTATAAAAGTTCGCGGTGGTGCGCCGAGATCGACTGTCGAGGTCGGTCACTTCGAGCGCGTGAAGGTGCTCATCCTGCGTGTAGGCGATCTTCGTTTGGCCGCCGAAGTTGAAGTTTTGCATCGCGACGCCATGGGTGCTGTTCGCGTGGGCCGCGATCACAAGAGCGCCCGCGCGGTCCATGACAGCGTACGCAGTCAACACATCCGTGCTCGCGCCGATCTCGCTGGTACCTGCATCCAGCCGGTCCTCTGGCACGTTCAACTCAAGGAGGATGTGCTCGAGCTTGCGAATGGAAGTTTGCGGGGGAAAGATCGCCAGGATGTGGAACCCGAGTGTGGCGGTCAACTCGAAGCCAGGAAGCACGAGCACGCGGTTCAGGATCCGGTAGTACTCGTCGAGTTCCTCGCGTTCCGCAGGGGAGAGGCGCTGCTCACCTTGCAGGAACTGAAGGGTCTCCAGCCGCCGCCGGAAGCCCGCGAGTCCTGCGACGCTGTTGTGGTCGGTGATCGCTATCGCATCAAGTTCCCGCTCTGCCGCTGTGCGCAGGATATCGACAAACGTTGCGGCCTTATCAATATAATCGGCAGATCCGGGTGTGTGCAGGTGCAAGTCAACTTTCGCCCAGTTCATCGTGAGCTTAGGTTTCGTTCTCGCCAATCTAATAAATCTCCAATACTCAATAACTCAATCGTGGCGGCACCATGCCTAAACCGTCTCTATTGTATCAAAAATCGGCACTTGGCCCGTTGAATACGCGTGCTCCGCAATGGTATCGAGTTGCGGTCACGGGCGCAAGTCAGCTCCCGTGACCTCCGGACTACCGCCCGCTGCCCTGCATCTGCACGCTGTAGCCTGCGCCTACGTCCAGCATCGACGCCGACGTCACACTTGGCCGAGCCTCCGGGACGAGCGCAATGCGCAGTACTTCATCCATGCTCTCGACCCAGTGAAATGTGAGGTCTCGCCGGATGTTGCGTGGGATGGTCACGAGGTCGGGCTCGTTGTCCTTGGGCGCGACGATCTGCGTGATACCCGCCTGGGCGGCGGCCATCACCTTCTCCTTGAGTCCGCCGATGGGCAGCACCCGTCCGCGCAGCGTCACCTCGCCGGTCATCGCCACGTCCGCCCGCGCGGCTCGCCCGGTAATCGCGCTTATCATCGCTGTCGCCATCGTGATGCCGGCGCTCGGTCCATCCTTTGGAATCGCCCCTTCCGGCAGGTGGATGTGCCAGTCGGTCGTCTCCTGGAAGTTGAGCGGGATCTGCAAC
>JACDAU010000412.1 GCA_013695265.1 Chloroflexia bacterium | reverse complement strand
CGCTGTACAGTTTGCTGGGCGGATCGGCAATCCGGCTCTTCGGGAGCAGCCTCGTCGGCCTCTGTCTCGGCTGGCTGGGCGCGAAGCTTTTCGGCCGCAGGCGCCGCAGGGCCGCGTTCAGTTGACGCGGGGCGGGTGTGCTGCGGGTTGCGGGGTTGCGCGAGACCGGGCGACCCGGTGGGTCTCCCCTACGAGCGGCGTGGCGGTTCATTCCCTCTGCTCATCGTTGTCGGCGTGCGTATCAGGACGGAGCACGAAGATCTGTGCCGCACCGGTATTACTCCATCTGGAGTATTGATACGCAATCCGCTTGAACACTATTGCATGTCATCCCGAACGGAGTGAGGGATCCGTAAACCCGACCACGGATTCCTCGCAAGCTCGGAATGACAGATGCGCTACTATTCAGCCAGAGTTCGTATGAGAGAATATTGCCGGCCGGATCCTTGAACCAGGCGATAGCGGGCCCGCGACCGCGGAAAATTCCCTTCTCATCAACTCCGTCGTAGGTCTCGAAGCGGATTCCGCGTGCCGCGAGTTGTTCGACGGCGGAGTCGATATCATCGACCGGGGAGTTGAGGATTGTGAACGTTGCCGACGTGTGGTCTTCCTTGGGATATAGCAGTATGTCCCGGTCGCCTGCGATGTGCAGTTGGAGCATCCCGTATTCCTCGGACACGCGAGTTCCGAGCGTCTCGCCATAGAACTGTTTTGCCTTCGGGATGTCGTCTACAGAAGAATCCGCTGAATGCCCTGGTGTGCTCGAAAATGGTGCTCCCGTTCCCTGGGTGAACTACTGATGCGGGTTGGCTTGGCTCGGCGGCCGACTTTGCATGCGGTGTCAAGCCCGCTCGATGTCTTCGACTTCGCGACCTGAGTGTACACTTAATGCGATACGCATGTCGGTGGGCGCAGCTCAGCGCCGTTGGGGCGATATATGCGCCCGGTCCAGGAGGAGAACGACGATGATCACCGCGAGAGCCGATGTTGTTGGCAGCCTGCTCCGGCCACCGGAGCTGTTGGAGGCGCGCCGGCTCCTCGCCGCAGGGGAGATGAGGGCTGGCGCGTTCAAGCAGATTGAGGACCGCGCGGTGGACGAGGCGCTCGCCCTGCAAGTCGCGGCGGGGATGCCGGTCGTCACGGATGGCGAGATGCGTCGCGAGTCGTTCCAGAGCCAGTTGACCGAGGCGGTGGACGGCTTCGGAACATACGACATCGACGCCTTTCTCTGGGGCGAGTGGCACGGCGCGGGCACGGTCGGCGACCAGGCCACGGCCCGTCCGCCGGGGCTTGGGGTCGTTGGGCCGCTGCGCCGCAAGCGGCACCTCTGCGCCGAGGAGTGGGTGTACATGCGCGCGCGCACGGAGCAGACGGTGAAGGTCACGATCCCCAGCCCGAGCCTGTGGGCGAACTTCTGGTCACCGGATCTCTCGAAGGAGGCGTATCCGACGCTCGACCACTTTCTGGAGGACGTGGCGCGAATCCTTCGCGAGGAGGTGGAGGAACTGGTCCGGCTTGGCGCGACGTACATACAGCTCGACGCGCCGCACTATCCGCTGCTGCTTGATCCGAAGACGCGCGCGTTCTACGAGCGGCAGGGGTGGGACCTCGACCGGTGGCTGGCGCGCGGCATTGAGCTGGACAACTACGTGCTCGGCGACCATCCAGGCGTAACGTTCGCGTTCCACCTCTGTCGCGGCAACCAGGGCAGTCGGTGGCTGACGTCCGGCTCGTATGAGCTGATCGCCCGGCAGGTATTCGGCGGCATCCGCGCCCAGCGCCTGATGCTGGAGTACGACGACGAGCGGTCGGGCGGCTTTGAGCCACTCGCGCACGTGCCGGAGGAGAAGACCGCCGTGCTGGGTCTCGTGACGACGAAGACCGGGCGGCGCGAGACGGTCGAGGAGCTGGAGGCGCGGGTGCGGCAGGCGGCGGCGTTTGTGCCGCTGGAGCGTTTGGCCATCAGCCCGCAGTGCGGCTTTGCCACCTCCGTAATCGGCAACGCGATCACCGTAGAGGACGAGCGATATAAGCTGGGCACGCTCGCCGAGACCGCGCGGCGCATCTGGGGCGCGTAACCGTGGTTCATGCAGCAGTGAGGCGGTAATGGTCGAAGGGGAGGGAGTTCCTGCCTGCCAAGAGAGCGTCTCCTCCACCACCACCACCACTCTGACCATCGCTCTATAGCTGTAGTCGTTGCCATGACTCCCTACAGCATCTTGCTTCCCATACTTGCCTTTTCGGTCGGTCTGGATTATATTGCCAGTCAATCTTGGAAACAACATGACTGCTGCATTCTGGAACGTGACAAACGAGCTGACATCCGAATAACGAATGTGGGGGCTTGGCAATCCATGGGACTTGCCGACACGGGCGGGTGTTCCTCGATTGCAACGACCGTCCCTGGAAAGGCATCATCTCAATTGGAAACACAGTCCACATCGGTCGGCAACTCTCCGAAAGTCACCTATGACACCTGGAACGAGGCTCTCGCGACCCATTTCTTCCGCCCTGAGTACCGTGGGCGGCCCGTGTTCCTACAAGTTGATACCGGCACGCTCAGGCTCATAGGGAGTGGGCTTGGTGTCAATGAGGAAGAGGCAGAGCAATCCTTTATTCGGGCACTTCGCGGGCAGTTAGCTGTAACGAGCAACACACCCTTTTCTCCTCTCGAGCCGCGTATCGCCTCCTGGTGGCGCTCGCACGATCGGAAAAGTAAGACTCCGCCGTTCTTGGCCCTTCTGGGGCTGTGTGTGCTAGCCGCGAGCCGCATGCACGCCGAATCCGCCACCCGCATGGGAGCCGGCAATTATTACGGGCGCCTCAATGAGATCCTTGGGCGTCAAGACCGAAAAGCACCGGATGACTTCCAAAAGACCGAAGACTATTGGAGGCGACTCGATGACTGGC
>JACDAU010000410.1 GCA_013695265.1 Chloroflexia bacterium | reverse complement strand
GGAACGAGTGTTCCCGCCCCGTTCGCGTTGTCCTGCAACAGAATGACCGAGCCACACGAGTAATTCCCACGCGTTGTGGCCCGCACCACGGTTCTGCAACACGAACCGGATGTGCAACACCACCTTCTCGATGCGAGCGGTTCGCGACGGTACAGACCCCGGATCAGTTCGGGGAGATGCGCCGATACCCATGCATTGGCCGGGTCGGACCGAGCTGGTCCATCAGGCCGAGTTCGTGTTGCAACAGACGGGCGATCTGATCGAGCCGGGCGGATGTGGAGTCGGTCTCGATGAATCGCTGCTTCTGATCGAGCGGCAGGTCCAGGACGCCCGGAACGTACGAGAGCGCCTCCGCCTCCTCTGGCAGTTCAGGTATGCTCTCGCCAGTGGCGCCGCGCCGGTCGAGGTAGGTACGCAGTAACGCGCGGACCGCGCGCACACGGTGCTCCAAGTCCGTCTGCGACTGCGGCGCATCAGCGAAGGTCTCGACCGAAGCGCGCAAGTATGGCTTGTCGGTGTTGAAATCCAAGATCCGGAAGCGCTGCAAGCCGACGCACATGATGTCCATCTCGCCGCCGGGGTACTTACCGACATTGATGATGCGCGCGACCGCGCCCACTTCGCGGACTTTGGCTGGGCCGCCCACCTCGTTGCCCTCGGTGATCAGCGCCACTCCAAATCGTGGGGCTTCTACGAGGCAGTCTTGGATCATCTGCCGGTAGCGCTCCTCAAAGATATGCAGTGGGAGCATCATTCCGGGGAACAACACCATGCGGAGAGGAAACAACGGCAAGTTCTCGATACGCACGCTCAATCCTCCGAGCATCCAGCGCCTCCGGTTCTTTCGACTGTTCGTTCGCCGGGCGTCTGCCGCGGTCCCTATAGACCATACTACTTGCACTAGGTCCTTCCTGCAAATCCGTGCCGCCGGCGCTGCTATAATCAGCGGTGCGAGGTAGCGGTGCCGAGAAAGGAACCCCATGAGAGAACTCTTGCCGGTGCTCGACGGGTGGTTGATGTCCAGCCCGCGCGTCGCGCTTGCAACGGTGATCAGCACCTGGGGATCTACCCCTCGCCCCGCCGGTTCCCACATGATCGTCAACCGGGATGGCAGTTTCGCTGGCTCGGTCAGCGGGGGATGCGTGGAGGGTGCCGTTGTCGAGGCCGGGTTGCAGGTGATCCGCGACGAGGTTCCACGCATGCTTCAGTACGGCGTGGCGGATGAAACGGCCTGGGAAGTCGGCCTGGCGTGTGGCGGTGAGATACGCGTTTGGCTCGAGCCGCTGGAGCGAGACGACCTCTTGGACACGCTCCGTGAGCATCTCCTGGCCAACGAGGACGTGACCATCCTCACCGTCCTGGACGGGCCACGAATGGGAGAACGAGCGGTCGTCACCACCTTTGTCAGCGAAACGTCCACACCTGAGGTCGAGTCTGATCTCAGGGATCTCGCCAACGCGGTGCGTGGACGGGCGCTCGCACAGCTATGTGCGATGGGCGACAGCAGCGTGTTCGTGCGGAACTACCCGCCGCCGCGCCGACTAATCATTATTGGCGCGGTGCATATCGCCACCCCTCTGGTCACGCTCGCTCATACTCTTGGATACATCGTCACGATCGTGGACGCGCGCTCTGCGTTCGCCACGCGCGAGCGATTCCCGGATGCAGACGCGTTGCTAGTCGCCTGGCCCGATGACGCGCTCGCGAAGCTCCGCCCAGATACAAGCACAGCGGTCGTGGTGTTGACCCACGACGCGAAGTTCGACGAGCCCGCGATTGCGGGCGCGCTTCGGTCCGATGCCGGATACATCGGCGCGATCGGCTCGCTTGCAACCGCCACAGACCGCGCGCGCCGGTTGCGGACACGGGGCTTCTCGTCGGATGATGTTGACCGCGTCCACTCCCCCATCGGGCTCGATCTGGGCAGCGTCACCCCGGAGGAGATCGCGCTGAGCATCCTCGCGGAGATCGTCGGCACACACCGGAGCAACCCAGTGACGGTGACGGCCCACGCCGACGGGGCGCTCTAAGTATGGTGTCCGGGCTGGTGCTTGCGGCCGGCCTGTCCCGTCGCATGGGACGGCCCAAGCAACTCCTCCGGCTGGGCGCGACGACGATGCTGGAGCGCGCAATCCAGGTGGCAGCCTGCTCGCAACTCGACGAAATCGTGGTGGTGATCTCGCCGACTCTCGCGGATCAAATGCGGTGGGATGCGCCGTCCCGTGTCCGGCGGGTAGTGAATCCCACACCACAGGACGGTCAGAGCAGCTCTCTCCGGCTCGGCCTCGCGTCCCTCTCAAAGGAGTCCAGCGGCGCCCTCGTGCTAATGTGCGACCAGCCGGGGGTTACGGTGGCGCTCGTGGACCATTTGCTGGAGGCGTGGAGGTCACACCCAGCAGGCGCCCTGGTGCCCACATATGAACACGAACGGGGCACACCCACACTGCTGGGCGCGGAGTTGTGGCCGCTGGTCGCACAGCTCACCGGTGACACCGGCGCCCGCGCGGTGTTCAGCACGCATCCCGAAGTGGTCCGCACCATCGAGGTCGGTCACCTCGGCACGCCGGACGATATCGACACGCCGGATAAGTACGCGGAGACGCTCGACCGTGCGCCGTGAAACACTCCCCGTGAAATACTGTATGGAGTGTGGCACCCGGCTCCGCCGTGCTGGCGCAGATGGCAAGGAACGGCTGTGCTGCGCCGCGTGCGGGTGGGTCCACTGGGAGGATCCGAAGCTCGCCGTCGCTGTCATCGTTTTCCGCGACCGCACGGTCCTGCTGGGGCGGCGGGGCCAGGGCGCGCGGCAGGGCCTCTGGAGCTTTCCAGCGGGCTTCGTGGACCGCGGCGAGCGGGTTGAGGACGCGGCAATCCGCGAAGTCCGTGAAGAAACCGGCCTGGACGTGGCGCTTGGCCCGCTATTCATGCTCCGCTCGGCGACCGATGAGCCCGTCGTCCTCGCGGTATACAGCGCGACCCACGGTAAGGATGCGCCGACGCCGGGTATTGAGCTTACCGATATCCGGTGGTTCGCCCGAGGGGACCTGCCAGAGATGGCGTTCGAGCACGACGCTGCAGTGCTCGCCGCGTGGTGGGACAGTCAGGAGGAACTCGAGTGAAAGCGCATGCGATAGCAGCCTACGATGCGCGGGAGGGGCTCGTCCTCTGTCACAACGTCTTTGACCCGGCGGCGCCGAAAAAGATACTCCTTCGCAAGGGACACATACTCACCACCGCGGACCGCACACGCCTGGAGCGCGTCGGCGGCATGACCCTCCACCTGCTGGAACTGGAGGTAGACGACATCTGTGAGACCGAGGCGGGGGAGCGTCTCGGCGCTGCCGTTGCGGGTTCGGGTGTGGCAGTGGCCGGTGAGTCGGAGAGTCAGGTGCGGCTGACTGCAGTTGTGCGCGGCGTGCTGCACGTGGATTTTGGCCGGCTCGCGTCGGTCCACGCCCACGACGGCGTGCTGGTATGGACGCTCGAGGATGCGATGCCGGTCGAGCCGGGACGGCACATCGCCTCCGCGAAGGTGGCGCCCCTCGCGGTACCTCGAGATACGCTTGAGTGGGCTATGCGCGACGGCGCGGGCGCGATCACCGTTGCCCCGTACACCGACCGTCGCGTCGCGGTGCTCGTGCGCGAGCGGATGAACCAGGACGCGCGGGCGAAGTTCGAGGCGAGCCTCCGGATGAAGGTGGCGTGGTTCGGCGGTGGCCCGCCGGTGGTGCGCTACATCGCGACCGATGTGGACGAGGCAGCAGTTGGTCTCCGCGCGCTCATGGAGGGTGACGCGGAGCTGGTCCTGGTCGGCGGCACGGGCTCGACGGACCCACTGGACCCGATGTTCATCGCGCTGGACGCCCTCCGCGGCAGGATGCTTCGGCTTGGCGTGCCCGCGCATCCCGGCAGCACGTACTGGCTGGGGGAGCTTGGAGGCGTGCCGATCCTCGGGCTGGCATCGTGCGGGATGTTCTCGCAGATGACCGCGCTTGATCTGCTGCTCCCGCGCTTTTTCAGCGGGGAGGCCGTCACGCCTCAGTTGCTGACCTCGCTCGCAGTCGGCGGCCTGATCGGCCGCGAGCGCACCCACCGCTTCCCGCAATACAGCGAGCAACCCGACACAGTGGACTGACGCTGACCGACCGGGCCGGGGC
>JACDAU010000403.1 GCA_013695265.1 Chloroflexia bacterium | reverse complement strand
CCCGTCCCACCAAACCAGGGTTGGCGCCGTCTCGAAATCACCTCTCGACCCTTGCAACATATCTTCTCCAAGTACGATCCTACGACAGGCCACCCGTTTCCACCATATGCTAAAGGTACCGGGTTTTGCGAAAGTGGTGCTGATTGAGTCGACGTCGTGCTCTGTTTCCCGGTCGTCCAACCAGGGCAGGCTACGCGTCGGCATCACCCGGCGAGACACGGCTCGGCGCGCCTTTTCAGTGTCATCTTCATACCATGTCGGGGCCGCAAGGTGACGAGCGGTCTGGTCTCGACGGGATGTCCGTCCAAGAGGCGCGAGCGCCAATCCTGGGCCAGGGTTGCCATCACCAGGACCCCCTCCATCCACGCCATGCTTTCCCCTATGCATTGCCTGATGCCGCCGCCGAATGGGAAGTACGCATACTTGGGCCTGCTCGACACAGCTTCTTCGGTCCATCTGCCGGGGTCGAAGCGCTCGGGATCGGGATAGTAGCGCGGGTCTCGGTGCATGACGTACTGGCTAACGAGGACGACCGTTCCGGCGGGAACGATGTAGCCGCCGACCTCGTAGTCAGACAGCGAGGTGCGACCGATTACCCACCCGGGCGGGTACAGGCGCATACTCTCCGAGAAGACCTGGCGGGTGTACGTCAGGCGCCCCAGGTCATCATAGTCGGGTTGTCTTCCCCCTAGCACTGCGCGGAGTTCGCCATGCATCTGGGCGTCCGCCTCCGGGTGCTGGGACAGGAGGTACCACGTCCACGTCAGCGCATTTGCGACGGTCTCGTGTCCCGCGACGAAGATTGTCATCAACTCGTCACGCAGTTGCTCATTCGTCATGTTGTCTCCCGCGAGCAACATGGAGAGCAGGTCGCCGCGGTCCCAACCGCTCTGCTGGCGCTCGTCGACGAGGCGGTACACCAGAGTATCCAATTGGTGGCGAACGCGAGCGAAGCGCTCCGTGGCCTCCGGCGTCCACATGACGAGGTTGTAGTATTCCAGGGCCTCCGCGAATGCCTGCGCCAGTTCATCGGCCTCAGCTTCCAGGTCGGCGTCGAAGAGCGTCTTACTCACCACCCCGAGCGTCAGGCGCATCATCTCATCGGCCATGTCTACCGTGGCACCATCCCGCCACCGGCTTCCCGTGCGCGCCGCGTGCTCCGAAATGGCCTGCGCAAACGCCGCTATGCGCGCGCGGTGGAAAGCGGGCTGGGCGAGTCTACGCTGCTGCAGGTGATAGTCTCCCTCACTGGTTAGCAGACCCTCGCCGAGGAGCCGCTTCGCGCGCTGTAACGGAGCACCCTTGATGAACTGTTTGTGCCGCGTCACCAGCACGTCCTTGACGTAATCGGGATGGTTGAGCAGCACGACATCCTGTCGTCCGAGTTTGAATGCCACGACATCGCCATACTCCCGAGCCATCTGCATAAGCAGGCTGGTGGAATCTCGCCGGGATGCACTCGTGCTCTCACCAGAGAGCCTCTTGGTTGGGCCGGGTGGGTATCGCTCGCTTGCCATCGTGTGTCCGATCTGGCTACCTCACCATCTTTCGGGAAGGCGATGGTACGATGCGGAGACGGTTCTTCGTTGCCGCTGTGCCATTCCGCCGCATGCACCGTTCCCTTTCCAGCGTGATCGAGTTTGCCACATCTATCGGGTCCGCAGCCCGCGTGCGTCGTACAACTGCACAAGGCACCTGCCCGCAGTCATTCGGGAGTTTCGAAGCGCGTCTCCCGACGATCGTTCTTCGAAAGAATCTCCGGCTCCGTTCGCCACATGCGTTGGTGATTCACCGCTTTGTACCACGGGCTACCCTAAAGAGTACGCAACAGTGAGCGTGCACGGCAAGGCTTATCGACCGTAGGGTGTCGTTACCTTGTTCAAGAGACTGATTGCCACCTCCCTCGTCGAGTGGAATGCGTCTTCGAAACCTCTGCCCGTTGCATTCGCGGTATCGCAATAAAGCACCATTATATCCTATGCAGGCAATTGTGGGTCTTGCCACGGTTTCTGGGAGGTACGCCTGCCGCCGACGCTGGCGTACGCGCCACCGAACAGGCGCCATGCAATGCTGGGCGAGCACCCGGTTGTAGTGGCGCTTGTCCACGGGTAAGAGTCGGGCAGGAGCTGGGCGGTACGTGCCTCGGTTTGCGGCGCGCTCGTACCCCTGTTTAGCTGAGCGCGAAGAGCGCGCCGAGGACGTATGTCGCCACCGCGACGATCACCGCGACGGCGGTCATCTCCAAGCCGGAGATCCACCACGACCGAAGCGTCACCAAACTCTTCGCCGCGCCGACCGCGAAGTGCGCCAGGATGCTCACGATCGCCGAGACGACCAGCGCGGTCGTGCCAGCGAGGAACACGAACGGCAGCACGGGGATGAGCGCGCCGACGGCGGTGGAAACGGTCGCGGAGAACGCGGCGCGGTTCGGACTGGGGAGCTGATCGGTCGAGAGGCCCAACTCCTCCTGCGCCATCACGCGAAGGAACTGCTCGGGCTGCTCCGCGAGCCTGCGTGCCATCGCCACCGACTCCTCCTCGGAGAAGCCCTTGAGCTGGTAGAAAAGCGCAAGCTCCTCCGCTTCCTCCTCCGGATCCTCCTCCACCTCTCGCCGCTCGCGGGAGACCTCGGCCTCAATCACCTCGCGCTCCGACTTGCTGGCAAGGTAGCCGCTCGCGCCCATCGAGAGCGCCGAGGCGAGCATCCCCGCCATGCCAGCGACGACGACGAAGTTGCCGGTCGCTGAGTAGCCCGCGACGCCCGACACGATGCCGAAAACCGCGGTCAGGCCGTCGTTCACCCCATAGATCGCGTCGCCAATCCACTTGCCTGTGGTGACGTGCCACTTCTCCTGCTGGAGGATGCTGTCGAGCCGCGCCTGCGCATCTCTGCGCGCGCGGGTGCGGACCATCCGACCGGACCGGGAGGGAGAGCCGGAGGCGGTCAGGGCGCGCAAGGTCTGCGCATGGGAGGCCTCATCGCGCACGAGGTCCTCGATGATCCTCGCGCTTGGTGCGTCGTACAGGGATCGTGCCTGTGCCTGATACGCCTCGATGTGCTCCTCCTCGACCGCCTCGATGCGCTGCAGGGCGGCGTCGAGCCCCTGCGCGCGGGCGGTCGTGATCACGTCGCGCGGGACTGTGTGATTGCTGTCGGACGGCGGTGTTCCGCCTAGTTCCCGTATACGCCCGGCCCAGCGCTCAGC
>JACDAU010000393.1 GCA_013695265.1 Chloroflexia bacterium | reverse complement strand
TGCCGTACGGACTCACGGGGTTCAGCGGCTCCGTCTCCCGTACAGGCAGGTGCTCCGTGTTGCCGTACACCGTTCCACCCGAGGAGGCGAACGTCACCTTGCGCACCCCTGCGGCCGCACACCCTTGTAGCAGGTTGATCATCCCCATCACGTTGACGTCCGCGTCATACTTTGGGTCGCTCGTTGAGCCCTTCACCGTCGTTTGCGCGGCGTGGTGGCACACCACTTCGGGCCGCTCGCTGGCGAGGATCTCCGCAAGTTCCGGGCTGCGGATGTCCACGGCGTGGAACGCCACGTCTGGGCGAACGTTGCCGCGCTCCCCAGTCCGGAGGTTGTCCACCACGACCGTCTCGTGATTGTTCTCCACGAACGCGTCCACCACGTGCGAACCGACGAAGCCCGCGCCGCCGGTCACCAGTACCTTCATGTCCTGCGCCTCCCGATGTTATACATGCGTCGCTTCCCGGAACCGGCGCATCGCCTCCTCCGCAGTCATGCGCTTTGACGGATCCTTGCCCACGACCGACGACTCCTCGAAGCCGGGGTTCGAAACCTTATGCTCGCGCACCGCCAGCCAGAAGTCGTTCCACGTCGCGCCGCTGCGACTACGGGTGGGTGCCGGCGCTTCCGGACGGGTGGGGGTACTCGCTCGCACTGGGCGGGGCCGTGGGAACTCTATCGGGTCGTCCACCGGATTCTGGATGTTCCCCGTATCGTCGTCAAACTCCGTGGCGAACTGCGTGCCGTAGCCAAGGCACACGAGCGCGCGGCCCAGCGACTTGGTCTCGCCTTTTTCGTACCATCCCGTTGGCATGTCTTGCTGGGTCTGATACGCGTGCCCCGTGGCACTGCCACCGTCAGGAAGCGTGACACGAGACCGGAACTTGACCCAGTCCTCCCCCGAGGCGACCTCCTCGGTCTCGATCACGGCGTCCGGTTGTTCGGTGCGCAGCCACAACAGGCGCCACTTGACCTCGAGGTATTTGCGTCCTCGGTGCTCTGTCAGGTATGCGGTGGGGTCGAAGGCGCGCTGGGACTCGGGCGGCATGGTCTCTCCTGATGTGTGTGCGGGTCAGCGCATGATACCCCTCCACCGGTACGTGTGACAAGCGCGCTTGAGGCGCGATTGCCGCTGTGCTAGACTTGGACCTCCAACGCAGAGTCAGTAATTACCTGGTCGTGCGCGGCGCTACAGGGGTGAGAACATCGCACTCGGATCACATGAGAGTCGCGCAGCGGAGCACAGGCCGCAGGCATCGCGCCGATTCCTGGCTCTGACCCTGATGCTTCCCCTGCTCGCCGTTGCATGCGCGGAGGGGACCTCGCAACGAACGTCGTCAACGCCCGCTGCCACCGAGGTGGTGACTGGCCGCGCCGTTCTGTCCCCGACAGGCGCCGCCTCTCCTGCGCCGCCACTGCGGACCGTGACAGCGTCTGCGCCAGTGTCCCCCACGGTTCTGGCGCGCAACACGCCGCCCGTTGCGAGCGCGACGCCGAAGGTGCCGATTGCGACTGGAACCGCACCGCCCACGCCAACGAAGGAGAAGCCTCCGACGCCCGGGCCGCCGACGGCGACGCCCACCCCGGCGCAACGTGCGCAGTACCACACTGTCAGCACGGGTGACACGCTGTACGGCATTAGCAGACGGTACGGGGTCTCCATGGAAGGTCTCGCCGAAGCAAACGGCCTCTCGTCCGACGCGACGCTCGCCGTCGGGCAGCGGCTTCAGATACCCGCAGCCGGTGAAGCAGGAGGCCTGAAACTCCCCCCAGCGGGGCAGGTGCTGACGGCACCCCTGGAGCAGCCCCTGAGCCAACTCGCGCCGGGTGTCGTCGCGTTCCTTCGCCAGCGGCGGGGCGCAACGGCAGCGGCGGTGTACCTGCCCCGGACGAACACGCTGTACACCTACAACCCCGGTGCGCGATTCCAGATGGCGAGCACGGTGAAGGTGCCGATCATGGCCACACAACTCGCCCGCGTGTACGCCGCCAACCCCAACGCCGTCCTGCCGGGCACAGACCTGCTCACCCCGTTGATCACTACGAGCGACAACGACGCCGCCACTGCTCTGCTGGTTGAGGTGGGCGGACCACCCGCCGTAACGGCGGAGTTGCGAGCCCGCGGCGTCAATGCCACGGAGATCAACGCGGAGGCGTGGGGCTTGAGCACGACCACCGCGCCGGATATGGCCCTCCTTATGCGCAGCCTGTACTATGGAGAGCGGCTGAATCCCCGCCTGCGCGATGTGGCCTTCCGTCTGATGTCCGGCATCGTGGCGGAGCAGCGTTGGGGCGTGCCTGCGGGTCTCCCCGCGTCGAGCACGGTTGCGTTCAAGGGCGGGTGGCTGCCAGTGCAGAACGGATGGCTGGTGCACCAGATAGGAATCGCCGTGATCGATAACGAGCCTGTGATCTTCGCATACTACAACGGCGAGCAACCCACCTTCGAGTATGGTAAGCAGACGCTGCGACGGGCTGTGGAGCTCCTCAGTGTCAGGGAAGAGAAGTGATGGACAAGAACAGGATGACTGCGGGTGAGGTTCGGCGATTTCTACAGGCGGAGCGGATCGAGGCGCTCGATACGCGCGATCCCATAGCCATTCGCCTTGCACACGGTCGATGGAGCGCACTCGAACCAGCGATCCGCGACCACCCCGATGACGTGATCGTGGACCTCAACGTGGCAACGGTGGGCGTAAAGCTCGCGGCCGAGGCGCTGGGATACACGCCGCAGCAGGTGCGGAAGCTGATCCGCGAGCACCGCCTGGCCGCGCATAAAAAGGGCGATCAGTGGCATATACCCCTCAAGGCACTATTGTAGCTTTTGGCGGCGCGAAACCTGCACTGACACGACCGGGTTATACTGGTAGGGCTCTCCCGCCATTTGACCCTGCCAGATGGGCTTGTTATATTCGGGTAGCCTCGGAACCCCGCCCGGTGTGGGCAGGAGCAGCGTACTGGAGTGGTGATGCAGAACATACTTGACACAATCGAAGCTCCCCAGCAACTCAAGGAACTCAGTCAGGCCCAGCTTGTCCAGCTCGCCGGGGAGATCCGGCAGCGGATGATCGATACGCTTTACACGACTGGCGGTCACCTCGGTGCGGGCCTGGGCACCGTCGAGCTGACGGTTGCGCTGCACACCGTCCTCGACTCCCCGACGGATAAGATCGTCTGGGACGTCGGACACCAGGCATATCCGCACAAGATGCTCACGGGCCGCAACAAGCAACTCCATACCATACGGCAGCACGGCGGCCTGAGCGGGTTCCTGCTCCGCGAGGAGAGTCCGCACGACCAGTTCGGCGCCGGGCACGCCAGCACAAGCATCTCCGCCGCGCTGGGAATGGCCGTCGCGCGCGATATGGAGGGCGGTGATTATCACGTGGTCGCCGTTATCGGCGACGGCGCTCTCACTGGTGGCATGGCGCTGGAGGCGATCAATAACCTCGGCCACCTCGGGACGAAGCTGATCGTGTTGCTGAACGATAACGGGATGAGCATCTTCCCGAACGTCGGCACCGTGCCGCGCTACCTCACCCGCCTGCGTACGAACAAGAAGTACCACAAGGCGAAGGGCGACATTGCATCCATCCTCGCCCGGATGCCTGCGGGTGACGCGCTCGTGGAGATCGGCAAGCGTCTCAAGGACGGGGTGAAGGAGGCGGTCCTGCCCAGCATGATCTGGGAAGAACTCGGCCTCACGTACCTCGGGCCGGTCGACGGCCATAACCTCACGGACCTGCAGGAGACCCTCACGCTCGCGAAGCAGATTGAGGGGCCGGTCTTTATCCACGCAATCACGGAGAAGGGGAAGGGACACGCCCCGTCGGAGGCCGACTTTATGAAGGGCCACGCCGTCTCCAAGCAGGGAACCGCTGGTGGGCCGTCGGATGTCGAGCCCGCAGACTCCGGACCGAAGTACCAGGATGTGTTTGCGCGGACGCTGATTCGGCTCGCGGAGGACGACCCGCGGATCGTCGGCATTACCGCCGCGATGCCGAACGGCACGAGCATGGACAAGTTCGCCGAGCGCTTCCCGGAGCGCAGCTACGATGTTGGGATCGCGGAGCAGCACGCCGTCACTTTTGCAGCGGGCCTTGCCGCGTCCGGCAAGCGCCCCGTCGCAGCGATATACAGCACGTTTCTTCAGCGCGCATACGATCAGGTGGTACACGACGTGTGCATGCAGAACCTGCCGGTCACGCTCGCGATGGATCGGGCCGGTCTGGCGGGCGACGACGGGCGCACGCACCACGGCGGCCTCGATATCGCGTACCTGCGTGGCGTGCCGAACATCACTCTGATGGCGCCAAAGGACGAGGACGAGCTGCAACACCTGCTTGCGACCGCGCTCTCCCTCGACGGTCCGGCGGCCATTCGCTTCCCGCGCGGCGCTGGCTATGGTGTGCCGCTGGCCGAAACGTTGCATACCATTCCGGTCGGTAGCTGGGAGACGCTGCAACAGGGGGAGGATCTGCTCATCCTCGCGACCGGGTACAGCGTGAACCAGGCCGTCCGTGCGGCGTCGCGGCTTGCGGCTCGTGGGGTGTATGCCACCGTCGTCAACTGTCGGTACATCAAGCCGATCGATGAAGATCTGCTCCTGCGGCTGGCGGGACAGCACGACGCCATACTGACCGTGGAGGAGCACGTCCTGATGGGCGGCTTTGGCAGCGCGGTGCTTGAGTTCCTCGTGGAGCAACGCGCCTTGCCCGGTAGGTTCACTCGGCTCGGCATGCCGGACCGTTGGGTGGAACACGGTGAGCAGCCCCTGTTGCGCAAGCTCCTCGGGCTCGACGCGGCGGGGATCGAACACTCGGCCCTGGAGTTGGTTGGCGCCGCTGTCCCGGCGGTTCCGGTCTCGCGGTAACCCCGTTGCCGGCGGAGTCCACCGAGTGGAGCGAGAACGATGGATTCGACGTCGCCCTGTCCGCCGCGTTTCATGGTGTAGAGCCTCTGCCGGAGCAGAGACTCGCAGAGGCTGCGGCGCAGATCGGCGTGACGCTCACCGCAGCCCAGGTGGAGCAGCTTGACCGGCTGGTACACCTACTGGGGGAGTGGAACGCGCGGTTCAACCTGACGGCCATTCGCGACCCCCGCGAGATCCGGCTCAAGCACATCGTGGACTCGCTCGTTCCCTGCGGCAATGCCTGGGCAGCGACGACCGGGCGGCCCCCTGCATCTATCCTGGACGTGGGCACGGGCGCGGGCTTCCCCGCCCTGCCCCTCGCCATCGCCCAGCCCGATATCGCCGTGACCGCGCTCGAATCGAGCCGCAAAAAGGCAGAGTTCGTCTCGCTCGCCTCGACACAACTCGGCCTGAGCACCCGCGTCGTGCGTGGCCGGGCGGAGACGGAGGGACAGCGGCCCGTGCTGCGGGAACGGTTCGATC